>CAZPMA010000039.1:0-27693 GCA_964587535.1 uncultured Bacteroidales bacterium | reverse complement strand
ACCAAATCCTTTAGTTCTATTGTACCATTTTACTTTACCTTTTAACATAATATTTTAGTTTTTTAATATTGTTTTTTTGGTTTTGCTTCATTCACTACTATTTCTCTATTTTCAAAAGTAGCTCCATTTAAATCTTCAATTGCATTTTTGGCTTCAGTTGCATCTTCCATAGTTACAAAACCAAAACCTTTGCTTCTTCCATTGAATTTGTCAGTAATAATTTTTGCAGAACTAACAGTTCCGTAATCTTCGAAAAGACGTTCTAGGTCATTTTCTTGAACCTTATAATCCAGGTTCCCTACATAAATGTTCATGTTTAAATAATTTATTTGTTTATAAATAGTCAGGTAGTTTTTAATATCATTTGCATGTTTAGTTTTTGTTTTAAAAACATACAGAGCAGAAAACTTTTTAAAACCTGCTATTTTGTAAATTAGCATTAAAAAGGGGAGTAATGATGAACTAATAAGTTAATATTAGCTAATTGTAGCTCACTTTCTCAAAACTAAATCTCGGCAAAGATAAATATTATTTAAGAATTATACTATCTTATTAACTCAATTATTTTAAAATACTTATATTGAAAACAATTACTTTAAACACTTTATGCTTTGTAAGTAGTATTTTATTAAATGTTAATCGCAAATTTTAATAAAAAAATCAATTTAACTATCGATTGAGAGATCGTTTAGCAAACTTGGTAATTTCATGACAAAATATTACACTCAAATTTATCATCAAATATAAATTATGTTAGTATTCAAGAAGCGCCTTAAAACAAATTTTATTTATTTTCAGACCGATAGTTATTTCGATTTTTGGGATATACTTATTAAATAAACCTGGATACAAAATAGGTGGAGGAATATTAATTAATCAAAAAACTTCAATTTCCATTGACTATTTTGAAATTGAAGCGCATGATGTTAAAGGTAAAATAAAGGCAAGTAGTGAATTAATAGACATTGAATTAGCACCTGAAGTTAGCATGCTAACTTTAACTTTAGGGTTCAGACTTTAAAATATAACAAATTCAGTATGTCTGCATATAAATTCTAAAACAACCGGTTTAAATTTACTGAGCTCCTTTCTGTCGTTTTAGCTTAACCTGTTTGCTGGCAGGCAAGTTTTTGCTATCTTTAAGTTTTTATTTTGGTAATACTGTTCTGATGAATTTCCGGACTAGTTGAAACTTCCGAAAAATTGAGTAAAAACAAGCTTTAACGTAAACATTATGAAAAAAAACGTTTTCTGCATAGTTTTAGTTTTAGTGTTAGTTGGTAAATCATTATTCTCGCAGGACTATCAGAAAGTTGATCGTATTGTAAAGGAATACCCAAGATCATTCTCAAATCCTGATAAATTAATAGAACGAATTAATAATGATTTCAATTTAAATGAAGAAAAAGTAAGAGCGATTTTTACCTGGATTGCATTACATATTGAGTATGATATTAAGTCATTGTCGGATGCACCAAAAAGCATCTCATTTTCTTACAGATCAGAAGCCGAAAAAATTGAAAAGGAAAGGGAAATTTTTGAAGACCTGGCAAAACAAACCATGAAAAAAAAGAAAGCAGTTTGTCAAGGATATTCAACCTTATTTAAATATCTATGTGATAAATCAAACATTGAGTGTGTGATAATATCTGGTACTTCAAAGACCAAAAAATATGATATAGGGAGAATGCCCCAGGGTTCGGATCATGCATGGAACGCAGTTAAAATAAATAATGATTGGAAATTGGTTGATGTTACCTGGGGAGCAGGTTATGTAAATGAGAATGCAACTAAATTTATTCCTGAGTTTAAAGATTTTTACTTTTTCTTAAGTCCAGAAATGTTTTCATTAAAACATTATCCAGAAGAACCAGAATGGTTAATGACAAATCTTTCTGCTGAAGAATTTGCTAATTTACCATTGTTCTATGCAAGTTATTTTGAGTCTGATATCGAACTAATCAAACCTAAAAATGGCATAATTAAAGTATCAAGAAATGAACTGGTGAAAATAATTATTAAAAATCCTGATAATGGTTTTCTATCTTTTAAGTTCGATAATGAAAGAAGTTCAATAATAGTTAGCCCAAAAAAAGAGAATGATCTTTTTGTATATGAATTAGAATATAAAAGAAGCTCAAATACTTATCTGACAGTATTTTTAAATAATGAAGCATTTATAACTTTTAAAATTATTAAATCGTAATTATAAATCTCATTTTAAAGCAATATTGTTGGGATAAAGCATACATCTGCTTGACATAAGCTAATTAAATAACTAAATTTGATAGAATCAAAATAAGGAGGTTCTATGGAATTTATTAAAAGGATATTTTACACTTGCTTATTTTTTATCATTCCTGTTACTTTTCTTTGGGGACAAACATACACAACTGGATCATTCATTGATACAAGAGATGGACAAACATATAAAACTGTTAAAATTGGTGATCAGATTTGGATGGCACAAAATTTAAATTATTTTGTTGAAAAAGGGAGCTGGGCTGCCCAGTCTGATTCTGATGGCAGAATATATGGCAGATTCTATACCTGGGAAGCAGCTAAAAAAGCAGTTCCGCCAGGATGGCATCTTCCTACAAAAGAAGAGTTTGAAACTTTAGCAGCCAGCTTAGGAGTTACTGATTTACCAAACTGGGACGAGCTTTATCCGCTATTAATAGAAGGTGGCGCCGTTGGGTTTAATGTGCAACTAATAGGTTCGCATAATGAAGAATATGGAAAACAAGGAAAATTCGCTTCATTCTGGAGCTCCGAAGAAAAATGGACATCAAAAATAAATCCTTTTATGGAGTATCCATGGCGCTTGGTCTTTCGTGCACCTAATTATATAAATATTGGTAAGGGTGCTGAAAGCTATGAAGGCTTTAATGTGCGTTGTATTAAGGATAAATAAAAAAGCAATATGAAAATAAAAATCCTATTATTAATATCCTTTTTTGTATTGCTATTAATTTCAAAAGAATCCAATGCATGTTCTGTGCTTTTCTATATTGATTCAAAAACAGGAAAAATATATGTGGTAAACAGTGAAGATTATTACCTGGATGTGGATGCTTACATAAAAATTGAACCAAAATCAAAAAACAAATATGCTCGATTATGGTATGGTTGGGATAAATTTGCCCAAGGGGGAATCAATGCAAAAGGACTTTTTTTCGATGCAGCTGTTACTCCTGAGCAAGAAAAGATAAAGGGATACAGTAATCCTAATAAAAACTTGGGAGATAGGATTTTAGCTCATTGTGCTACGGTAGATGAAGCTCTAATATTTTTAGAAAAAGAGAAAATTGCTTTGAATAAAAGTCATATAATGTTTGGTGATAAAACAGGTAAGGCTGTTATTATAGAATGGGTTAACAGAGAAAGGAAGCTTCACTGGATTGATGGCAACAAATTGATCATGACAAACTATTTATTATCAAAACCAGAAGCAGGGAATTATCCTTGTTATCGATATGAAAGTATTGAAAATAGAATATTGCAAATGGAAGAAAGCGGAGAGGACATAAGTCTGCTTAAAGTTGGAAATACTTTTGGATTAGCAAGTCAACCTGCAAGGGAAATGGAAAATGGTCGTAAAGCAGGAACAGTATATACTACCTTTATTGACATTACTGATTACAAGTTTTTTCTTGTTTCTAGATTGAATAACGAAAATGTAATAAAGCTGGATTTGATTACAGAATTTTCAAAATCGAAAGAACAGACGATTGAATTAAATAATTAAACATCTCTTTATTTTTATTAGTTATTTTAACATAAATACACTTTTACATTGAGCCACCACCTGGTTCTACAATGTTTTAGAATTGAACTAAGCTTGCAAGAACGAACTATTATCATAATATTGGATTTTATTACAGTATAATTCATACCTGGCCATTATCAGGGCATTTTGTAAACTTGGTGGATTACTAACAAAATACTATATTCGTGTTGGTACTTGCAACAGGAGGTAGTTAAATGGAGAAAAATTCCTAAATTTTCCTTTTGGAGGGACTAGTAGCTGTAATTAAAATACTATGAGACCGAGCCTTCAATCAAAAATATTCTTTTGGATTTTAAAAGTGATCAACTTTAAGAAAATAATTGAAAAGAGATCATCTAAAGAACTATTGAGCAGGAAGAAAGGGTTTGTTTCCCAAAGGATTAAACGTTCGTATTTGTTAAATATACAATCATTTAATGATAAGCAAATCGCAACATTTGAAAGTAAAGGAAAAGTATCAAAGAATCATATATTGTTTTTTCATGGTGGGGCCTATATTTTTGAAGCTTCGGTCTGGCATTGGAGATTAGCAGAAAAAATTGTCAAGAATAGCCATTGTAGGATGACTCTTATAGATTATCCCTTAGCACCTGAGCATAATTATAAAGAAACTTTTACCCTAATAAGTGGTTCCTACGATAAACTATTAAACAACTATCCTGAAGACAATATTATTTTGATGGGAGATTCTGCTGGTGGAGGATTAGCTCTTGCCTTTATTCAAAAATTGATTAAAGAAAAACATACAAGACTCCCTGTTAAAATTATTTTGTTGTCACCATGGCTGGATATGCAAATGTTAAATTCAAATGTTAAGAACCAGGAAAGCTTAGATCATATTTTAACTGTAAAGATGTTGCGGAATGCAGGAAAGAAATATTCAAATGGCGATAATATGGATCAATATTTATTATCTCCCATTAATGGCGAGTTAAAAGATATACCCGAAACAATTGTTTTCTTCGGAACAGAAGAACTATTTTATTCTGATTGTAAAAGACTCAAGTCTATCACTGCGTTTAAAAATAAAAATATTCTATTTAAAGAGTACCAAAAAATGCAGCACGATTGGGCCTTATTTCCTATTCCAGAAAGTAAGCAGGTTGTCAGTGAAATTGGTGAATTTATTAAAGAAAAATGATTGCCGGTAGAAACAAAGCGAATAGCTTGGAAAATACTTTAAGGAATTTAATATCAGTAAGATCAAATGATACTTTTAGACAAGGACTGCGAAAAGAGATTTCAGTTTTTAACTCATTTAAAAATAGTACTTATATAATCATACTGAAGTGAAATAGAAATATGGGAATATATATCGTTTTATTACTAATTATTTTTCTATCTTTAGTTTCATGTATACTAAATTATAAGATGATAGAAAAAGTTTGAAAATATGGGTAATAAAGAAATACTAGACGAAAAAAAACCTGTTTCTATTAATATAACAAAGACACTACATTTGATTATTCTCTCAAATTTTAAAGTTTTGTTTTTATTATTATGCTCATTTGTATTATTGTCATTTCAAAAACCAGCATCATTAAGAATTGAAATAAACAATTTAAATAACAATAAGGGGCAAATAGTTTTAGATTTGCAGGATGAGAATAAAAATTCCATAAAGGCAGTTTTTCAAGAAATAAAAGATAAAGGTTGTGTTATAACAATAAAAAATTTAAGTCCAGGAAAATACACATTCCGTTATTTTCATGATGAAAACAACAATAAAGAATTTGATACAAATTTTATAGGAATGCCTAAAGAAGGTTTTGGATTTTCAAATAATGCAACAGGGAAATTTGGTCCACCTAAACACGAAAATACCATCTTCCAGTTTACATCTGATACAATAATGAGTTGCACTCCTGTTTATTTGAAATAAAAATTATAAAACATTAAAACAGAATAAGATGGGTTCAGCAGAAAAAGACATTCTCGATAAAAAAATTACATGTATTGAAACAGTAAATGAGTTATGGTCTCAAACTTACAATAATGATGGAAAACCTGACTGGTCGCATATTATTCCTTTCTATAGTGACGATGTATATTTTAGAGATTCAATACAGGAAATAAATGGGATTGCAGATTTTGTTGCAATGACTGAACGTCTTACTAAAAGATCGAAAGACTTAAAAATGAAAATTGTTAATTCTGTAATGCAAGGAAAAAGAGTTTTTCTTGAATGGGAAATGACAATTGGATTTAAGAAATACCCAAATTCAATTATGTATGGAGCAAGCAGACTTTTGCTAAATGATGAAGGAAAAATAATTGAACAACGTGACTATTACGATTTATGGGGTGATATTTTTGATAATATACCAAGGTTTGGTAAAGCTTATAGGAAATTTATGAAAAGAAAGTTTGGATAAAAAACGAACAACAGTTTAGCATATATGTTCTATTATAATTATTTAATTTATTAACTATGAAAAAATCAATATTTATTTGTATTGTACTTACTTTTTTTTCTTTAAATGCACTAAAAGCTCAAACTGGTATAAAGTTTGGATTAAGAACAGGATTTAACATTGCAACCCAATACGGTACGAAAATTACAGATAATTCTTATGATGTTGAAACAAAACCAAGATATGGATTTTCTGGTGCATTCTTTTTACGGTTTCCAATTACAGATGTCTTTAGTATTCAGCAAGAATTTATGTATTCACAAAAGGGGTCAGTTCAAAATGTAGTTTCCAATGAGCCTCCTCTTAGTAATACATCATCAAGATATAAAATCAATTATTTCGAGGTTCCGATTATATTTAGTTACAATTTTCTGAACATGGGAAATGTTCGTTTATATGGATGTAGTGGATTTGGTCTTTCTTTTTTGCTGAATGGTAAATATTCAATGGATGGCTCTGTTGAGTTTATGGGAGAAAATTATAATATCGAAGAATCTGGAGACACCGATGGATTAGACGGATTTGATTATAATTTTATTTATGGTTTAGGGATAGAGTTTAACCTTTTTGACAAAGAATATTTTTTTGATTACCGACAAACTATAGGATGGAATACCTTGTTAATGCCGACAGTTGAAGGAGGAGATCCAGCACCTTTGCGTAATCAAACCTATTCAATATCCATAGGTATGTTTCTTTAATTGCAGGGTTTAAATGTAGTTTGTATCGGATTAAAACTTTCATTGAATTAAATGAAGAACAAAAGGTTTATAAAATACTTCAAAGAGTACACATGGTCGAATGTGTATACTATGATAAAAAACAACAGAAAAGACCCTAAAATCTGTTCTGGTGATTTTACGAATAAATTGGTGGTAATTACCGGATCTACTTCTGGAATAGGGCGGATTACAGCTCGTAAATATGCATCAAAAGGGGCTAATCTGGTTTGTATTAATCGCAATTTACAAAAATCCGAAGCACTTAAGAAGGAAATTGAAAATGAATTTGGAACATCTTATGATTTTATAATTGCTGATCTAAGCAGTTTAAATGATATTTATAAAGCTGCCAAAGCCCTTTTAAATATAACTAAGCCCATCGATGTTTTAATACATAATGCAGGGGTTTACCTCACAAAACGAGAATCTACCTGTGATGGCCTTGAAACAGTTTTTGTGGTACATTACCTTTCATCTTTTATCATTAATTATATGCTTATGGATAAGCTCAAATCACAAGTTGAAGCTCGAATTATTTTGGTGAATTCCGAAGGACATCGTTTTGCGGCTTGGGGTTTGAACATCGATGATTTGAACTGGGAAAAAAATCGTTACTCCGGATTAAAGAGCTATGGTTCTGCTAAACTTGCTCAAATTCTGTCAATGCATGTTTTTAATGAACAATTTAATAATACAGGAGTAAGCATAAATGCAATGCACCCAGGAGCAGTAAAAACAGATACCGGACAGGAAAATGGTCCGGTTTACAAATGGTTTAAACGAAACTTCTTAGATAAATCATTAAAATCGGTTGATGTTTCGGCAGAAGCATTGTACTATTTAGGAGTATCGGAAGAACTAAAAAATGTAAGTGACAAATTTTTCAACCTTACAACGGAAGAAGAACCTACTCCTCCTGCTCTCGATATGGATGTTGCCTACCAGCTTTGGGATATTAGCATGGAAATAGTAAAACAAAATACACAGCAGAATAATTAATTATCTATGGAAAATAAAAAGTATGATTCTATTGTTGTTGGTGGAGGAATTGCTGGATTAACATCGGCTGTTTACCTTGCACGTGAAGGACAAAATGTTTTATTGATTGAGAAAAATAAGGAATGTGGTGGACTGGTTAATACTTTTTCTCGCGATGGTTTTCGCTTTGAAGCAGGTGTTAGGGCACTCCTGAATGCCGGGATTATTTTTCCAATGTTGGAAGACCTTGGAATTGAGATGGAAGTGGTTAAAAGCAAAGTGTCGCTGGGTGTTGCAGATGAGATTATTCATATTGATGACATTAACAGTTTAGAAGATTACAAACATCTCCTTGTTAAACTATACCCTAAAAGTGAAAAAGATATCGATCAGATTTTAAAAGTGATTCGAAAAATTATGAAGCATATGGAAGTGCTTTATGGTGTTGAAAATCCGGCTTTTAAAGATCTGAGAAAAGATAAAAAATATATTTTTAAACAATTACTACCCTGGTTACCAAAATTTATTTTTACTGTTGGTAAGATTAACAGGATGAATATGCCGGTTAGTGAATATCTGGAAAGCTTTGTAAAAGACTCTTCGCTTCGTGATATTATTGCCCAGCACTTTTTTAAGCATACGCCTACATTTTTTGCACTAAGCTATTTTTCGCTATACTTCGATTATTTTTATCCCATAGGTGGTGTGGGGCGATTAGCTGAATTATTGCAGGAAAAAGCAATAGAGCTGGGTGGTAAAATAGCAACCGAAACTGCAGTAGTTAAAGTTGATGCCAAAAATAGGGTGCTTACTGACCACAATAATATTGAGTATAAATACAATAATCTTGTTTGGGCTGCCGACTTAAAAACTTTTTATCAATCAACTTCCGTTGATCATCTGCCATCAAAAGTCATTTCTGAATTCGAACATAAAAAGCTTGAAATGATGAAAAGCCGTGGTGCAGATTCTGTTTTTACTTTGTACCTGCTGGTTGATGAAGATCCGGAAAGTTTTAGTAAAATTGCCAACGGACACTTCTTTTATACCCCATCGAAAAAAGGGTTGGGGCAAACTCATCTTAAAGAACTGGATGATTTGCTTGACAACTGGTCGGAGGTTGAAAAAGAACAAGTTTTAGAATGGCTCGACAAGTATACCGAATTAAACACTTACGAAATATCCGTGCCGGTATTAAAAGACCCAACCATGGCACCCGAAGGTAAAACGGGTGTAATAATCAGTTTGCTTGCCGAATATGATTTATTCGAAAAGGTTTCAGAAGCTGGATGGTACAAGGAGTTCAAAGAACAAATTGAAACACGAATGATTGAGGTAATTACTAAATCTATCTATCCATTTCTAAAAGAAAAGATTATCAAACAATTTTCATTTACTCCTTTAAGTATAAAAGACAGGATAAGAAGTTCAGAGGGTGCTATTGTGGGTTGGTCATTCGAAAAACCGATTCCGGTTGTTCACAAAATGCAATATTCAGACAAATCTACTTTAACACCAATACCAAATATTTATCAGGCCGGTCAATGGGTTTTTAGTCCTGCAGGAGTGCCAATGTGTATTTTAACAGGTAAATTGGCTGTTGACAAGATTTGCAAATTAAAGGTATCTTAATATCATTATAAATACTGACTAGGATTAAAAAAAGAAGAGTTGTTTAACTATATAAACAACTCTTTTTCTTGCTAATTATTTTAATATAAATAAACCTTAACTTTTGCAAATGCAGAGCCAGTTTCATAAGGAAGTATGGTCCAATGTTCTAGTAATGAATTAACTTCACAAGAACGTACAATAGGGTGATTATAGGTAGTTTTACAATCCATGAGTGTTCTAATAATAGTGTGTCCAGAGTCCATAAAACTATCATAATTAATGCGCTTATAGAATTTTTCCCCATTACTATAATTCCCATAATATTCAATATCAGCCCAAAAATATTCATCTGATACATCATAATTTACCCATGGTGCATTAATTAATGCCATAGATTTAATTAAATTTCTAATCTTAAAATAAAAATTTGTTTTAGTGTAGGTTGTAAAATTGCAATCATCATCCCAAATTTGATAAGTTGTTTGTAAAAACTTCACATAAATAATTGTTTTCACTACTGTATTATCATCTGAACCTGAAGCTTCCCATTGGTGTTGTGTTACAAAAGAAGATGTGTATGCAGTACAGTTTTCATCAATATCCTGAATTGGGATACCTCCAGGGCTGGTTGTTGGATCAAGGTTTGGCTTTGCATTGGGATCAATAATTTTAGAAAGCTCAACAAAAGGTGAGTTGTCAACTAATAATTCTGGTAGTTTAGACCAGTCATCATCTTTTAATGTTCTAACATCATCTCTTGTATAACGATAAATTTTTCCTTGAACAGAGACAATTCCATACTCATTTACGATGGGAGCATACATATCATGATACAAGTTCATATCATAATATTTAATATTTTCTTTTTCTGATTCAACAAGCAATACTGAATTTTCATAGGTTTCAAGTAAGCTGTTATATTTTTCTTCAACAAGCTCTTCGGTAATCAATTCTTTATTTTCAGCATAAAGCTTCTCTAGCTCTTTTGTCATAAGTTCTTGTTCAATGTTAAAGCAGTCGTAAACATTTCGTAAAGATTTAAACCCTAAGTTGCTTTCCCATTTATCTAAATAGTCTGCATCTTTATTTTCTAAACTTTCTAAGGTATTAAATAATGCGTCCCAGTTTTTGAAAACAAGTACTCCTTCTTTTACATAAACTTCAGGTACATCATCTTTTTGTGCCAAAGGCTTTGTAGTTTCTTTTTCGCAGCTAAAAACAATCAATGCAATGGCCACAATTAATAATAACTTTTTCATCTTTTTATTTATTAGGTTAAGAAAATAATCAAAAATTGATTTAAGTTCAGTTACAAAAGTATTAATTAATTGTATTGCAATAACACAGATAAAAGGTTGTGTATGTATTGGTTTGTGAAGATGCCTGTTTTAAGCATGAATGGTATTAACTAATTTATAAGTGGTTTTGAAATACAAAAATTAAGAGATCACAACAAATTAGATCGAATTAATTATTATAGAATGCTTATATATTATAGTGGATTGGTAAACAGGCTTTTTATTCTAGCGACAAAGAATGTAAATCTTAAATTACTAAAATAGTATCATATTATGAAACTTTAGATGTTTATAATAAAGAAATTTTACACATTTTTTAATGATAAAAAATCTTACTGATAAAAACAGGGGCTATTTAAATAGCGATAATTTATTTTGAATGTAACAGGCAGGTATACTCATTAAGAAATATTTTTTATCTTTACTATTCAATTAAATGGATATGTATAAAAAACTTGTTGATTTCCTCAAAAAAGATATTTGGCGTATATCACTTAGTTATAAGCCTAAATATCAAATTATTGCAATAAAATTGTTGCGAATTTTATTATTGGCTTTTCGTGGATACGATGAAGATAAAGTCAGTTTAAGATCTTCAGCATTAACATTTTATTCTATGTTATCTGTTGTACCTGTGGCAGCAATGGCATTTGGAATATCAAAAATGGTTGGCATAGATAAACATTTGACACGTTATTTGAACGAGCAGTTTACAGGACAACAGGAAGTATTAGATTGGATTATAAGGTTTGCTAATTCATTTCTTGAAAATACAAAAGGTGGTTTAATTGCTGGAATTGGGGCAATTATATTATTCTGGTCGGTAATGAAAGTTTTTTCAAATATCGAAAGTTCTTTTAATGCGATCTGGCAGGTTCGAAAAGGTAGAAACTGGTTTAGAAAATTTAGTGATTACATATCAATGCTAATAATAGCACCTATATTATTGGTTTCATCAAGTAGTGCAACAGTATTTATTTCTACTATGCTAAAACAATTAGCATCTGAAGTAGCAATTATTGGTATGTTAAGTCCATTGTTATTTTTCTTTATTAAATTAATACCATACGTTTTAATTTGGTTATTATTAACTATGGTATTTATGGTAATGCCAAATACAAAGGTTACTTTTAAGTCTGCTTTTATTGCAGGGGTAATCTCAGGAACCATCTTTGTATTTGTACAATGGATTTATATTCATTTCCAGGTTGGTGTATCTAAATATAATGCAATTTATGGTAGTTTTGCAGCCTTACCATTATTCCTGATATGGCTTCAAATGAGTTGGTTGATTGTATTATTTGGGGCAGAAATTTCTTTTGCTGTACAAAATGTAGAGAAATATGAATTTGAACCTGACACACAAAACTTAAGTGCATATAGTTGGCGGGTTTTAACTTTAATGGTTGTTCATCTGATAATTAAAAACTTTGAAAAAGGAGATAAGGCATTAGTAGCAAGTGAAATTAGTAAGAAACTAGAAATTCCAATAAGAATCGTACGTGAAATTATCTATAAGCTTATTGATGCACAAATTGTGTCCGAAATAAATACGATGCATGAAAAGGAGTTGGCTTACCAACCGGCACGTGACATTAATAATTTAACGATTAGTTTTGTTTTAAACAAAATAGATCATACGGGCACAGATAAAATACTTGCAATTGCATCAAGTGAGAAAGATCAAATTAAGAAGATTTTAAGTGATTTTGATATTGCGGTGCAAAACTCAAAAGGAACAATTCTTTTAAAAGATATTTAGTGATAATAATTGGAAAATAGAAAAACATTTTTACATTTGTAGCAACAAAATGATAAAAAAATGAAAGTTAGAATTACAAATACAAATTGGTGGTGGCAAATGATATATCAGAAAAAAGGTATGTAATCTAACTATTGTATAATGATATTATCAAGGCCGCAGGTTATTACCTGCGGCCTTTTTTTATTTAAACTTTTATGATAAACAATTTTCAATACATAATCTGGTGGCGTAGGATTTGGTTTCTATGGCGTTATTTCAAAATAATTTGAAAAGGGCAGGGAATCAAAAATGTTTAACCCGTCTGCTAAAAGGCAGGCATTTAAAATTTAATAAAAATGAATACAAATAATGTTATTACAAATCAAAAAAAAGAAACACAAATAAGTAACGGTTATTTTGGCGAATTTGGCGGAATGTTTGTTCCTCCTGTATTAGAGCCTAAGCTTCAGAAATTGGCTGAAACTTTTAATTATTTAAAAGATGATAAGGAATTTATAAAGGAATTTCATTATTATCTGAACCAATATGTAGGCAGACCTTCACCACTTTATTATGCAAAAAGATTATCTGATTATGTTGGAAGTAGAATCTATTTAAAAAGAGAAGACTTAAATCATACTGGTGCACATAAAATTAATAATACAATCGGGCAGATTTTAATTGCTAAGCATATGGGAGCCAAAGAAATAATCGCAGAAACAGGAGCAGGGCAACATGGAGTAGCTACAGCGACAGCAGCAGCTCTTTTTGGAATGAAATGTAAGATTTTTATGGGTAAAAAAGATGCAGAAAGACAACAATTAAATGAATATAGAATTCGATTATTGGGATCAGAATTTATTACAACTGAGCAGGGATCTGCCACATTAAAAGATGCCGTAGATGCTGCTTTAGGGTATTATGTCGAGAATCCTGATTCATATTATTTGTTAGGTTCTGCTGTAGGCCCTAATCCATATCCTACAATGGTAAGATTTTTTCAGAGTGTAATAGGAACAGAAGCGCGAAAACAGATCATGGAACAAGAAGGGAAAATGCCAGAATCAATCTTTGCATGTGTAGGTGGTGGATCAAATGCTATAGGATTATTTTCCGGGTTTTTAGATGATCAAAAAGTTAGAATTCATGCCGCTGAAGGTGGTGGCGAAGGTTTAATTTTAGGTAAAACAGCTTCAACTCTTGTATTAGGAAAACCAATGGTTTTTCAGGGAACTTATTCCTACTGTTTATCTGATAATAATGGCAATCCAATTGATGCATACTCAATTGCTGCAGGATTGGATTACCCTGGTGTGGGTCCTGAACATGCTTATCTTAAAGAATTAAAAAGAGCCCAATATCATTGCATTACCGATAAGGAAGCAATAAATGCCTTTAAGGTATTATCATCATTAGAAGGAATAATACCTGCTATTGAATCATCACATGCAGTTGCTTTAGCAATGAAAATGCTAAAAAATAAGAATGAACTTAGCATTATTAATCTTTCTGGCCGGGGCGATAAGGATGTGGATAGAAAAATGGTTTAATAAAATTAATGCCGGGTTTTAAAACCTGGCATTTTTTTTAAAATAATGCTTTAACTTTGTGCTCAAACTTTAAGGAATGATAAATTTTGATGAAGAAATAGCAAGAAAAGGATTGGAATTGCCTTTGGTTGAACAGTTTTATTCATTGCAAGGAGAAGGATTTCATACTGGTAAAGCTGCTTATTTTATACGAATTGGTGGGTGCGATATTGGATGTCATTGGTGCGATTCAAAAATGTCATGGAATCCAAATATACATCCATTAGTGCCTATTGAAGAAATTGTTGCCAATGCCTTAAAAACATCCGCTAATGCTGTTGTGGTAACTGGTGGAGAGCCAAGTTTATTTAATTTGGAGCCATTAACAACAAAATTAAAGGAACACGGTATTAAAACATTTATTGAAACAGCCGGGGTTAGAAAATTAACAGGACAGTGGGACTGGATATGTCTGTCGCCAAAAAGGCAAAGTCCACCAAATGAATCATTATACAAAATAGCAAATGAATTAAAAGTAATTATTTTCGAAGATGAAGATTTTAAATGGGCTGAAAAGACGGCTGCAAAAGTTAATGATAATTGCCTGCTTTATTTACAATCGGAGTGGAGTAGATATAAAATTAATATTCCAATAATTGTAGATTATGTTAAGACAAATCCAAAATGGAATGTTTCGATACAAGCACATAAGTTTATGCATATACCTTAATATAAAAAATCCCCTTTTGGGGATTTTTTTGTATCTTACTTAAAAATTCAGGAAGATGTTAAGAAGAATTATATACATATTAATTATCATACTTATCCCAATTAGTTCAATTGCCCAGTATCAATTAACTACAAAAAATAGTAAAGCAATTAAGTCGTATAATGAAGCTTTGGCATCTTTTAACAGGATGGATTACACGAGTGCAATTGAATTGATGAACAAAGCATTAAAAGCAGATGATAAATTTATCGAAGCATATTTAGTTTTGGCAGAAATATATATTGAATCAGGAAACACTCTTTTGGCAATCGAAGCATATAATAATGCCATTCAAATAAATCCTGATTTCTTCCCCGAAATGTATTTTTCACTGGCTCAACTGGAAATGAAATCAAATAAATTTGTAGATGCTAAAATGCATATTGAAAATTATTTAGCAAATAAAAATGCAAAACCGGAATTAAAACCCAGAGCAAAACATTTGATAAAAACATGTGAGTTTGCTATTGATGCAATAAAAAATCCGGTACCATTTAATCCAGAGAATATAGGCGATTCGGTTAATACCGAATATGATGAATATTGGCCCAGTCTTACTGCTGATGAACAAATGCTTATTATTACCAGATTGGTTCCAAAAAATACAAATCCGCAAAATCAAATGCAGATTAATACGAATAACCCTTTTCATCGCAATTTTCAGGAAGATTTTTATATAAGCCTTAAAGTAGATAAGTTTTGGACTAAAACAATGAATGCTGGGAAACCATTAAATACATCCGGGAATGAAGGAGCTCAATCGATTTCTGTCGATGGAAAATTAATGTATTTTACTGCTTGTAATCGTAGTGATGGAAAAGGTCGTTGCGATATTTATTTGTCAAAAGTAAATCCGGAAGGCTGGTCGGAACCTGTTAATATTGGTTCACCTGTTAATTCTGAGTATTGGGAAGCACAACCATCAATTTCACCTGATGGTAAAACCTTATTTTTTGTAAGTAACAGGGAAGGTGGAATTGGTAAAAAAGATATATGGTATAGTACACTTAGGGATGATAATACATGGTCTGTACCGGTCAATCTGGGCGAGAATATTAATACCAGTAATGATGAACAATCGCCATTTATTCATTCAGATAATAATACCTTATTTTTTGCATCAGAAGGAAGAATTGGTATGGGTGGGTTTGATCTGTATAAATCAACAAGAAATGATGATGGAACATGGAGTGAAGCAATAAATATCGGGTATCCGATTAACACTGTCAACGATGAAATAGGTTTAATTGTAAATGCAAAAGGAGATAAAGCTATTTTCTCATCAGACCGATTAAGTGATAAGGGCAGAGATATTTTTCAGTTCGAGCTCTATAAAGAAGCACGTCCACAAGCAGTTTCATATATGAAAGGCGTTGTTTTTGATAAGGATAATAAGAAAAAGCTAAAGGCTCACTTCGAGTTAATAAACCTTGAAACAAAAAAGCTTATTATGAAGGCTGAGTCTGATGAAAGAACAGGAGAGTTTTTAGTCTGTATTCCTACAAATAATGATTATGCTCTTAATGTATCAAAAGAAGGTTATTTGTTTTATTCAGATAATTTTACATTAAAAGGGGTTTTCGAAATTTCTGACCCATTTCTTAAAGACATAGGCTTAAGTGCTATCAAAGTTGGTCAGAAAATAGTTCTTAAAAATATATTCTTTAAAACTGACTCATTTGAATTAAATGCAAGATCTTTGGTTGAGTTATCTAAATTAGTGGAGTTTTTAAATAATAATAGCAACATAAAAATTGAAATATCTGGTCATACAGATAATATAGGCGAAATCGAATATAATCAATTGTTGTCAGAAAACAGGGCAAAATCTGTTTATGAATATCTGTTGAAACAAGGCATTGGTGCTGAACGTTTAAAATATAAAGGTTATGGAGAAAGTTTACCAATAAATACTAACGATACAGACGAAGGAAGAGCTGAGAATCGAAGAACAGAAATTAAAATTCTATCTTTCGAGTAATCATTATAAAAAAAATACTATGCAAAAGAAAATATTAATTCATGCAACAGAGTCTAGTCCGCTTATTTATTTAGATGCAGATAAAGGCTTTGTCCAGATACACGGAAGATCATTACCTGAAAATGCAGTAACTTTTTATAAGCCTGTTGTAGATTGGCTGGATAATTATTCGCAATCCCCAAAAGAAGAAACTGAAATTGAATTTAGAATGATTTTAATTAATACTTCGTCATCGAAAATGTTTATAGATATTTTTCGGAGAATTAATCATCTTGTTGAATTAAATGTATCTAAAGTGAATGTACTATGGTATTTTGAGAATGAAGATGAAGATATTGAAGATATGGGTTTACAGTTTAAAGAAATATGTAAAGCTTCATTTAAAATGATTGGAACAGATTTTAGCTTATTGGAATAAAAACAAGTTTATCAACAGGAATTCTATTATATTTTATTATATTTATGATTGTGAATTTATTTAGCAAAATAATATGGAAGCATTACGAATATTAGGTACTTCAGAGAGTCCTGCAATTAATTTTGATTCTAAAAATAACAAATTTGAAGTAATTGGTAACTCTATGCCTGAAAATGCTGTAGCATTTTATAAACCGGTAATTGAATGGCTTCATAAATATTTAAAATCACCTAATCCTTCAAGTGAATTTATTTTTAAGATGAATTTATTAAACACATCCTCTACAAAAATATTTACCGATATTTTTAAAATGATCAATGAAATTTCTGAAATATCTGATGTTAAAATTATTTGGTATTATAATTATGGAGATGAAGATATTCAGGAGGTAGGTGTTGATTTTAAATATTTTGCAAAAGCTTCTTTTGAATTAGTTGCTGTTCAAGATGAATAAAAATTTACTCATCAAGAATTAAATCTTTAATTCTTTCAATCTGCATTTGTTTGTTTACCTCACGTAAGCTTTTACCTGTTTTTGTAAAAAATTGATGAGCAGAAAGAAATTTTACCTGTATTTTATTCCAGTCGTTTAAACTACCTATTTTATTCTGTTCATGTAATTCCTTATACAATGTATTAGATACAGGAATAAAATCACTTCTGCCTAAATAATCTAAATCTGAATCACACATAATACTTTCTAATAGATTTTGTGGATCAGGAGGTAGTTTAGTAGCCATAATAAGGTCACAAATACGTTCAATTTGTTCCTGAGTGTATCTGTATTTAGGTAAATACTCTTTTGCAATAAGTGTTCCGTTATACTCATGTTCATCATATGCTATAATGTGTCCTGCATCATGAAAAAGAGCTGCAGTTTTAAGCAGTAAAATAGATTCATCATCCACACCTTCACCATATCCAATTAATTCGGCCTGGTTAATAACGTCAATAGTATGTTTAAAGTTATGATAATATAAATAGGGTGGAAGCTCTTTTTCAAGGCGATCTAAGATAACTTCCTGAAGATCAGTAAATTGTCTTAGAAGATATTTGTTCCAGAATATTTGATTCGCTTTTTTCCCTTTTTTCCTTTCTGCAGAATAAGCAGGTTTAATTCTTTTAAGGATATACATTTCCATATCTCCTTTGTACTTAACCGGAATTTTACCATTATACTCGCATACAAAATATTGTTTTACAAGCTCATAAGTCATTATGGAGATGTTTATTTGACTTACTTCACCTGCAGATGCCATTCGTGTAGCAATATTAACAGTATCGCCCTTTAATTCGTACGATATTTTTTTTCTGCCAGAAAAAGTAGCTGTCACTGGTCCAGTATGAATACCCATCTTTAAGTCCCAGAATTTTTTATCCTTACTTTCATATTCTTCTTTTAATTGATATAAATAGTCCTGCATTTCTAAAGCTGCTAAAACTACATCAACCGGATTCGTAATGTTTTTCTCGGGAACTCCACCTGCGCACATGTATGCATCGCCAATGGTTTTTATTTTCTCTATTTTGTATTTTTTTACAACCGAATTAAAATGAAAAATAATTTGATCTAATTCATCAATAATATCTGATGTGCCAGCTTGTTCTGCAATTTTTTTAAATCCTTGAATATCGGCATATAAAACAGTGGCCATTTCGAACCTTTTTGACCTGCTTTTAATAGTTCTACTTGCTTCTTTGGGTATAACATCAGGAGGGAGCGAAGATATAATACTTTCTAATTTCTCACTTTGTTTTTTTAACTTCTTATTCTCTTCTGTAACATCTTTTAGCTGAGTTGCTAAATCTTTATTTTCCTTAAGAAGATCAGCTATTTTTAAAACTAATTTTTGTTCTTGTTCTTTAGTCATATGTAGATGTTAATAAAGAATATTGTTGTCTAATATAAATTTACGCAAATTGAGTAAGATTCCCAATAAACAATTATTTTTATTCATGAAATATACTATAATTCTCTTAAAAGGTTATATTTTTTAACCTACTTTTTATTAACCGATATTAACTTTACACTAAATCGTTAAAAAAAGAAGTTAATATTAGTTTTCTAATCTTTAATAATTCTACTGCTTATATTAAAATCATTTGATTTGATCTGAAGAAAATACATCCCATCAACAAAATTATTGATCATACTTAAATCTAATGTTAAAGAATTCATATTGTTAGCTATAGGGGTATATTTCATTTCATATAGTTTAACACCACTTAAGTTATAAACAGTTATATAATGAACATCAGAATTATCTGAATAAAACTCAATCTTTAAATACTCATTAAACGGATTTGGATATATCTTAAGATCTTTTAACTGATCTATTTTCTGTACAGATGAAGGATCTTTTACAAGCAATTCCACTGGGCAGATATATGTTTCACTGTAATCATTTTTTGAAATGGAAATAGTACAATTTTTAACTCCAACAATCTGATCTGTGGCATCTAAATGCACTTCAATAGTATCTTTGCCATGAGGATCGATTGCGCCTTCGGTTTTATCTAAACTTATCCATTCTTCATTTTGATTGAGTTCAACAATATAACTAAATGTTTCATCGCTACTGTTTTCGATTTCTAAATAGTTTATCGAGTTATCTCCTATATTAAGAGTATCTTTTATTGATAAAGGATTTAACTTAAGTTTAGGTTTTATGTATAAGTTAATAGGTATAGTATAAATATCTAGATCTTGACTTATAATAATAATGTTGGTGTTAACATGATCAAATTCATTTAGCTCATTGGCTGATAAATTAATTTTTACAGTATCCTTGTTATTTTCAATTAGGTTTCCATTTGTTTTATTAATTGAAACCCAATGGTTATTTTCAAAATCTTCAATTGAAACGGAATAAAAGCTACTTGAAGCATTACTTTCATTTGAAAAAATTAATTCATATTCAGTTTGTTCACCTAAAAATAAACTATCCTGTATGATAGCATAATTGAATGCTAAATTAATGGAATCGGATTCATTATCGAAACCAGGAATTGTAATATAATCGATCCATCCACAGTCAGAACCATGAGAAGTATTACCGTCTTTTGTATACATCCATTTTAAATTATGTTCTCCGCTTTCTATTTCATATTCAAACAAGCTCCAGTCGTATTCACCACTCCATTTAGCAATTTCAGTATCATCAACATAAAATCTTAGGAAATCATAATTAGCTTCAGACGATACTTTTTTATAAAATGAAATTATTCCTGTATTTTTTATATTTACATTTAGACTAATAGCGCTATTATTGCCATCACTAATATCTCCCGACCTTGCAGAACTTGTCCCTTCATATGCAATTGAATTATCAATTATCCAATCAGCATTTCCTGAGAACACCCAGTTGTATTTTGTGAAATCATTTGTCTCAAAATCTTCCAGTTCAATTGGAAATAAACTAAAATTAAATATCGTATCTTCAGAACTTATTGTAATTTCTTCAGTTAGCCTATTAAATCCTTCCTTAAAAATAACAATCTCAAATGTTCCTTCAGTAACATTATTTATGGAGTATTCACCATCATTGTTCGTGTTACTTATTTCAACAGGAATATTTTTTACACTGACGCTTGCATTTTCAATGTTATTTCCATTTGAAGCATCAGTAATTTTCCCAATTAAGTTATATGTTATGTCTTTTTGTAATTCAAAATTTACTAATCGCGAAGCATAATCAGTAACACTTATATTTTTAATTGTATCGGTTATATAACTGTATGATGATGCAATAATATCATAGGTTCCGGGTTCGATTAGTCTGTAATAGTTTCCATGGTCTGCGTCCGTAAATACCATCGAGCTGTCATTTATCTCATCATGACCATCAAACCAAAGCATTGCATTTAAAGGCTCTTGATTTATGCTTTTTACTGTTCCATTTACTCCATAATGACATTCCTGAATAAAATCAATAAGTGACTGCTTATTATAATTCCAATAGCTGTTTAATGATTCAACTGCTAAAAGTTTACTCACCGATAATTCAATAGTTGTTTCACGACATTGATGCCAATAGTTCATATAATCCTGGCGTCCTCCATCAATTTTATACCATGTTGCTCCGTGTGTTACTCCATCAGTATCACCAGTAATTCCAGTATAATAATTCGGATTTACACTTTTAGCTGTTGTAACATAATCAGTACACACTCTTTCGTACCATTCAGTATCAGCATGTCTGTTCTCGCTCAGGTACCAGGTATCCCAGGGATAATTTAAAACATCTTCACCGCCATGGAAATTTGCAGCCATTACAATATTGTGTTCTTCTGCAAAATTCATCATTGCTTGCGTTTCTGGTTGGTATGGAGCATTTGTTCCTGTTCTTGGATCTGGGAAATCTCTATTTAAGTCGGCATATCCATTTGATCTGGTTGCACCTGAAACTGTGTTATTTCCTCCGGCATATGTACCATCTGGATTTGCATTTGGATTAATAAATATCTCAGTGGAATTTATAAGGTTGGTTAACTCACTTACCGAGCCATAACTTGATAACAGACTATCGGCTAATCTTAATAAAAGAATGTATCCGGTAGTCTCATCACCATGCATTGTGCTAGTGTAGAAAAACTCAGGCTCTTTTTCTTCTATTAAAACATTATCAGATATTTTAAGTACATATAATTTTCTTCCATCATGTGTTGTACCAATACTATCCAGTTTACAAATATCTGGATAGCTGGCTTCAAAATTATTCATTAATTCTCTGTATACTTCATAAGTTGGATATCTATCCCAGTTTTCCATTTGTTCAATCGTTGTAGCCATGGTTAACGACTTAGGAATATCTTTTGGGATATACTCAATCTTATATCCAAGTTTTTTAAATGCTTCTAATTCATGTTGAAGTGCATATGCATATACTGTATTCTCTTTAACATTATCAATTGAAATTATGCTGGTAATCTTTTCTAATTCCTTTTTATCCTGTAGGTCGAATTTAAAATAATACTCTTTTATGTCCTGTGATTTGATAATAGGATTAAGTATAAGTATAAGTATAAGTGTTATAATTGTTTTTTTCATTGATTGAATACTGTAATGGCAAAATTAAATATTAATTAGTTTTTTCAATTATTCATTAGGATTCACTACTTTTCCAAAAAAGTATATACAGTTGGTTTCATTATTTCTTAAGATATAAATAAAAGGCTTGTTTGCGGTAAACTTAACTTCATCAATAAGCATTGAAGTTTTTCTCATAACTACTGCAGTTGCAGCAGCTGCTTCAGTACCTTCTTCATTTACTATGATTTTGGCTTTGTGAATTACATTACTGATAACAAGCTGTTCTTTTGATGTAATACCTGAGAAATCTGCCGAGCCGGAGAACGCATCTTTAACACCCATATTAATTAGAGTTTCATTTAAATCGAAATACGACTCAATTTCAAATTTTGGTATCGATAATTTTACACTTTTTCTAACCTTTTTCATGTTATAACTCATGTAATAATTATAATTAAATATTTTCTTTTCAAATCTTCTTATTTTCCTATACGATTTGGGCATTACAATCATTAAAGAAAATTTACTGTCTGAATAAGGGATATCAATTATTTGTGCACATCTATCTTCATAGTACCATGTTGATAAAGTAGTGTTCATGAAAGTTACTTTTTTGAATTCTTTTGGTTTAAGCTGAAAATTATCAATGGTATTCTTCTTTTCATTAAAATGTTTATCCCATGGTCCGTTAAAATATAAGGCATTTACTAATACCAGCCTTGTTTCATTTGTTATTGTTGATGGCTTTAGAAGCTCTATTATCTTGTTGTTTGTTTTATCTTCAACCCAATTATTAATATTATTTCTTGCTTTTTCAGGCTCCATAATGAAATTTTCCAGGTATGCACTACCTGCATAAAATTGTTTATTTACTTCTAAAAAACTCTTGTTTAATTCCAGGCTTTTTTCAACCCATATTGAATTTGCATTGCTGAACTGAAGATTATCCCCTTTATTTAAATTAAATTCTGTAAGTTTAGAGAAATCCTTGTTGAACTCATTTAAATCTTTATTAAAATAAAAAACATCTCCGATTTCTTTTAGGGTATTGTTTTTTGATCCTGAATAGGTCATTGCCATTGCCGATGTTATACTGGCAGGAGAAAAAATGTAATTCTCATTTTTTCTGATTTTTTGATAAATATCAAAACAAAATCGATTATTACTTTCAATAATAGATTGCGAATAACCGTGTAATACATATGTAGCCATAATTAATATGAAGAGTATTTTTTTCATTATTAGAATGATTTAGATTTAGGTCAAATATAACCATTTCCTTTTTAAAATTGCTAATTGAAATAAAAGATCACATATTTGCAAAAAAAATATAAACGTGCATACAATTGAACCATATTACAGGTGGCGAAGTTTATATATTGCTTCTGAAGATGTTAATTCTCCTTTTTATGGCAGAACTTACAGCGAGTTCGAGTTTACTCATAAAATCTATAATTATTTAATACATCCACAATGGGATCATTTTGGATCTGAAACTTTATACCTGAAAATATTATATGCTAATTATGATTTTGGATTTTCAGTAATCGAATTTATTGGCGAATGGAATGATACATTGTACAACGATATTATGTATTTAAAAAGGGATGTAATTGAAGCATTAATTAACAAAGGGATAAAAAAATTCATATTAATAGGTGAGAATATTTTGAATTTTCATTCATCAGATGATTCCTATTATGAAGAATGGTTTGAAGATATTGAAGATGGCTGGATTGTAGCAATAAATTTCCAGGAACATGTAATAAAAGAATTTATTGATTCAAATATTGATTATTATATTTTATTTATTGATTCTCTAAATCATTTGAAATGGAGAACATTAGCTCCAAAAAAACTGTATGAAATTGTTGAAATCTATTTAAATAAAAGTATTGAAAATTTATAGTATATTGATTTAAATCAATTAATATTGTATCTTTAATTGGTAAATCACAAAAATTAATAATTATGAAAAGGTTGGTTTTATTCGCAGCGATTTGTTTTATAGGCACTTTAGCTTATGGACAAAATGACACAATTTCAAGACAGGTAATTGCTACTGCGGGTGGCGATACTACTGTAAATGGAGTTTCTGTAAGCTGGACATTAGGCGAAGTTGCTATTGAAACAATAGCAAACGAAGATTCAACAGTTATTTTAACACAGGGATTTCAACAAGGAGAATATGTAATTACATCAATTGGAGAACCTTTCTCAAATGAGTTTGAGATTAACATTTATCCAAACCCTGCAACTGAATATATTATTATTGATTTAAAGTCCAATGAGATTAAATCTACCATTGTAGAAATATTTAATATGGATGGTAAATTAGTATATAATACAAAATTTGAATATACTGGAGCCGAAAACAGGATCAGCTTGAATGGCATGAATGCGAATCAATACATATTAAGAGTGACTGACACTTCGGGAAATATTCTACAAACCTTTAAGTTAATTAAACGTTAATAAATAAAACATACAGTTATTTGCTCTGTAAACCTTTATTGTTATTTTTGCTCTAGATGATCTAAAACAAAAATAACTTGACAAAAAACTAAAATAAATTTGACAGCTTTATTAAGTAAACTTAGTAAAGCTGTTTTATTATAGAATAATGATAAATCTTGATTTAATAGTAGTTTTTGTAGTAATAATCTTTATTCTCATTTCGCTGTATAAAGAGTTGTTGAGCGCTCTATATACTTTTATGGCGGCTGTTGTTGTATTAGGATTTTTCGGAATATTAACTCCAAAAGAAATTTTAAATGGATTTGCAAATGAGCAAGTGGCTGTAATTATACTGTTATTAATGCTTGGAGATATTATTAGACAAACAGCAGTTGTTGAACTTTTATTTGATAGAATTTTTAAATCAGCAAAAAGCTATAAGGGATTTCTGAGTAGAATGATGCTTATTATTTCAACTTTTTCAGCGTTTTTAAATAATACTCCACTTGTGGCAGTTATGATGCCATATGTTAATAGTTGGTGTAAACGCAATGATATATCACCTTCAAAATTCTTAATGCCACTTTCATTTGCTGCTATATTAGGAGGTGCGGCAACTCTTATAGGTACTTCTACAAACCTGATTGTAAACGGTATGGTAGTAGATCAACAAATTATTCCCGGACTTAAATCATTACATATATTTGAGTTTGCTTATGTTGGTATACCAATGATATTAGTCGGTTTTTTATATTTATTAATCTGGGGTGATAAATTATTGCCATCAAAAGCAGCAATATTGAATGACTATGATAAGAATAATAGAGAATATTTGGTAGAAGCTGAGATTATTAAAGATTCACAACTAATTGGTAAAACGATAGAAGAAGCTGGTCTTAGAAATCTCAAAGGTTTATTCCTTGTAGAAATTATACGTAAATCGTTTAAAATCTCATCTGTAAAACCAAATGTTATATTACAGCAAGAAGATATTTTAATTTTTGCTGGAGATACAGAGCGTATTGCAGAAATGATTGATTCTGATTTAGGATTACGATTACCTTCAGTTGGAATGCTTCATAAGAAAAAACAAACTGAAATAGTAGAGATCGTTATTTCGCACAATTCAGGGATGATAGGTAAATCGGTAAAAGCTATACGTTTTAGAGCAAAGTATGATGCTGCTGTTATTGCTGTGCATAGAAATGGAGAGAGAATTTCAGGTAAAATTGGAGAGATAATATTAAAAGCAGGAGACGTACTGTTATTATTCACCGGAGCTGATTTTTTTAGCAGATCCGCACTTGAACAAGACTTTTATTTTATTTCTAAAATAAAAGATTTTAAAAAGCTCGAAACCTATAAAATATGGATACTGCTTGGCGGTACAATATTGATTATATTATTAGCTGCTTTTAAGGTAATATCATTATTTATGGGTTTAGTAGTATTGCTTATGGTAATACTATCCATGAAAATTGCAAACCCTAAAGTATTGCATAAATCCGTCGATTATAAATTAGCATTAATAATAGTTATGGCCCTGGCACTTGGTACAGCTATGATAAAATCTGGAGCGGCAGATTTAATTGCTGATTTATTAATAGTTGTTTTTTTACCATTGGGAAAAGTGGGATTATTATTTGGTATTTATTTTATTACTGCAATATTAGCTGCATATATAACAAATAAAGCGGCTGTTGCCATTATTTTTCCGGTATCCTTAACAATGGCCGTTAATCTAAACTTACCAATAATGCCGTTTATTTTAGTTGTATCTTTTGCGGCAGCTGCTAACTTTATGACACCTATCGGATATCAAACAAATACAATGGTATATGGCCCCGGTGCGTATTCTTTTAAGGATTTCTTTAAGGTAGGATTTCCACTTACCATTTTATATATGATTGTAACTGTAACCGTATTAAGTTTAATGTATTTTATTTGATTTAAATGACTGATAAATTAAAATTAGCAATAAAAGCTGCTTTATTGGCCGGAAAAGAAATAATTGAAGTATATCATACAGATGATTTTGAAGTAAAATTAAAGTCTGATGAATCACCTTTAACTATTGCAGATCAAAGAGCACATAATGTTATTAATAAGATACTTAAAGGCACAACAGTTCCGGTTTTAAGCGAAGAAGGTAAGAATATAAAATTCGAAGAGCGAAAATCCTGGGATTACTATTGGTTAGTTGATCCCTTGGATGGAACAAAGGAGTTTATAAAACGAAATGGAGAATTTACCGTAAATATAGCTTTGATTAAAGAAGGAATCCCTGTTCTAGGGGTAATTTATGTGCCAGTTACAAAAGACTTATATTTTAGTGAAGAGGGAGTAGGAGCATTTAAAGCAGTAAATGTTGATCTGGAATCAGATATTAATTTTATCAGGCAATTTAGCTTTAAACTACCATTTTCCTTAGAAAATGAAGTTTATACCGTGGTTGGAAGCAGGTCGCATATGAATAAAGAAACGGAAGACTTTATTGAAAAATTGAAACAAGAACATGGTGAACTTAACTTTATTTCAAAAGGAAGTTCATTAAAGATATGTATGGTTGCAGAAGGGATCGCTGATGTTTATCCACGTTTTGCACCTACTATGGAATGGGATACGGCTGCCGGTCATGCAATTGCGATGGAAGCTGGTTGCACTGTATTACAAACAGATCTTAAATCTCAAGTTGTATATAATAAAGAAGAACTATTGAATCCCTGGTTTATTGTAAAACGATAGAACTGCGTTGTAACGGATAAAAATGCTTAATTTATCTATAGAAAAGTTAATTAAAGTTAAATATATCGGTACTTTTTTGCAGAGTACGTTAGATTTTGTAATTTACTAGAGTATTCAAAAATTATATTTGTTATTAACTAAAATTTTAAAGAAAATGTTTACAATTGGTATTTTATTATTGATTGCGGGATTAGTAATGTTA
>CAZPMA010000038.1:0-29042 GCA_964587535.1 uncultured Bacteroidales bacterium | reverse complement strand
TTAATTAATAAAATAACGGAGGAATTATAATGAGTGAAATTCGCAATTTAGAACCTAAAGCAGTTTGGAATATTTTCCAACAATTATGCGATATACCACGCCCATCTAAAAAAGAACAAAAGGCTGTTGAATATGCCAAAAACTTTGGCGAAAAACTTGGTTTAGAAACAATAGTTGATGCAGTAGGTAATGTAATTATTAAAAAACCTGCTACAAAAGGTATGGAAGACAGAAAAACTGTTGTTTTACAAGGACACCTTGATATGGTTCCACAAGCAAATAGCAGTGTAAATCATAACTTTGAGACTGATCCAATTCAGGCATATATTGACGGTGAATGGGTTACAGCAAAAGAAACAACTTTAGGTGCTGATAATGGGATGGGTGTTGCTGCTGCAATGGCTGTTTTACAAGCAACTGATATTGAGCATGGTCCCATTGAAGCTTTGTTTACTATTGACGAAGAAACAGGAATGACTGGAGCAGAAAACCTACAGCCAGGTGTTCTTGATGCTGATATTTTAATTAATATGGACTCAGAAGATGAAGGTGAACTTTATATTGGTTGTGCTGGTGGTGTTGATACAAATGCTAAATTTTATTATAAAGAAGAAAATGTACCTGCCGACAGTGTTGCATTTAGAATTGATGTAAAAGGATTAAAAGGTGGACATTCAGGAATGGATATTCCATTAGGACGCGGTAATTCAAATAAAATTATAAACAGAGTATTATATACTGTAAACAAATCATTAGAAATACGTATTGCTGACATTCAGTCTGGTAGTTTAAGAAATGCTATTCCAAGAGAAGGATTTGCTGTAGTTACTTTACCTAATTCACAGGTTGGTGAGTTTAAAAACTTTATTGATGAACTTATACCAATGATTAAAAGTGAATTGGCAAGAACAGAGCCTGATTTAGATATTGCTTATATTGAGACAGATATACCTTCAAAAGTAATTGATGAAAAAACAAGTAATAACTTAATAAAAGCACTTTATGGTTTTCCTAATGGAGTAATTCGCATGAGTGATGCAATGGAAGGATTAGTTGAAACTTCAACTAATTTGGCTATTGTTAAAAAACATAATGGCTTTATTGAAGTTGCTTCATTACAACGTAGTTCTGTGGATAGTGCCAAAGAAGATTTAGCAAATATGATTCGTTGTGTCTTAGAGTTGGCTGGTGCAGAAGTTGTTCACGAAGGAGCTTACCCTGGTTGGAAACCAAATATTGATTCTCCAATTTTAAAAACTATGCAGGATGTGTATAATAAAAAATGGGGAAAAATTCCAGAGATAAAAGCAATTCATGCTGGTTTAGAATGTGGAATAATTATGGAAAATTATCCTAATTTAGATACAATTTCATTTGGGCCAACAATTCGCTATCCGCACTCTCCAGATGAAAAGGTAAATATTAAAACAGTTGGAATGTTTTATGAGTTCTTACTTGAAACATTAAAAAATATTCCAAAAAAATAATAATGAATTGAATTAATTGAAAAGGTGCCCGAAATAATGGCACCTTTTTTAATATCATAAAGTTTATATTTTGTCGTTTTATTTGTAAATTGGCTATATTAAACAAAAAGAAATGAAACGAAATAGAATTATTCTTATACTATTAGTTTTAATGTTTGGGTGTGGACCTTACATCTGGTTTAAAGTTCCGCAACCTGAAGGTAAACCTAATTTAACAAAGTTTCCCGAAAACATGACAGGAGAGTTTCTTTCTGTTAAAGATTCTTCAATTATTAGAATAGAATCCAATAAAATAATTAGAGAGTATCGGGAAAAAATTATAATGTCGATTGATCAGTTTAAAATAGAAGCAGGTGATTCGATTTCTACAGATACATCATTTACTTTTACTGATAACTGGAGATTTAAGATAGAATCTAAAGATGATTCTGTAGTTATTTTTTCATCAAAAGATGAAGAACTTTTTGAAATTTCTGATGATCAATTGTTAAGAGAGTATAAAAACTACTATTTCTTAAATTACAAAGATACCAATGACTTATGGAAAGTTAAGATTCTTAATTTCTTTAGTGATACACTGGAATTTGATTTTATTTTATCTTCAAATGACATGAAACTGGTAAAACGGATTACAAAGGTTGAGACAGTAAAAGATACAATTGAAGATTCTGAAAAATATTATTTAAAACCTACTAAAAGAGAACTTAAGAAAATTCTAAGAAAAAGAACTCGTGGCGAAAAATATATCAGGTTATAAAAAGCTACCCTCATAAAAAAAGAGAGTAGCTTAACCTAAACTCGATTTCATTCAAACTTAAAGTTAAAATAAAACCATTGAAAAATTTTTCTTGCTTAGTTTTCTAATTGTAATAGATTTATTATCTGAAAGTATAATATTTTGATTTTTATTGTGAAGATTATAATCTGCATTTAAGTAATACTTATTTTGGATCGAATTACGTTTTATATTTTGATCTAACTGAATAGAATATTCATTCAGAGATTCCTGTTTTAAATTTTTACAACCACAAAACTGTATAATGTATAAAATTGAAATTAAAATCAATCCTATTGGTACAAAATTTAATAGTATTTCCAGTTTCTTTTCGCTTGCTTTCATAATATCTTCGATATTAATTGTGAAACAAAATTAAGCGATGTTATTTTTAAAGCTTTTCATTTATGTTTCTATAATTAACACAAATGTTTCAATTAATAAATTGAAATGTATTAACCTAATATCTTTAAAACCTACGTTTGCTTTTTTGAATTTTCAAACATTTCTTTGGGAGTAATACTGAAATGTTTTTTAAATGCTCTGCTGAAATACGATAAATTATTAAATCCAACATCGTAGGCAATTTCAGAAATATTCCCGGCATTTTGTTTTAATAGTTGGGCAGCTCTTTTTAATCTTACAGAGTTAATAAATTCTGTAGCAGATTGATTCAATAGTGATTTTAACTTTTTATGAATATTTGTGCGACTCATTCCCACAAGTTCGCAGAGCATTTCAACGGAAAAATCAGAATCGCTCATATGATCTTCGATGGCCTTAAGAAGCTTAGTTAAAAACTTCTCATCAACCGAAGTGGTGGTTATTTCTGAAGGATTTACAGAAATAGATTTGTTATATTTCTCTTGTAATTTCCTGCGAATTTTCAGAAGATTTTTAATTCGCACCTGCAGTTCCCTTATGTTAAAAGGTTTTGTTAAGTAATCATCGGCTTCTGTTTCTAATCCTTCAATTTTACTTTCGTTGGAGCTTTTTGCCGTAAGCATTATAATGGGAATATGGCTTGTGTTTTCGTTGTTTTTTAGTGTTTTTGTTAGTTCAATTCCTGTAACTTTTGGCATCATAATATCTGTTATTATAATATCAGGAATGTATTTTATGGCTTTTTCAATTCCAACTTCACCATTTTCAGCTTCTATAATATTAAAATCCGATAAATTATCTGCAATAAATTTTCTTAAATCAGAATGATCTTCAACAATTAATAAGCTCCCGGCTTTTTTAACATTTATATCACTATCTGTTATTTGTTCTGTTGTACTAATAAAATCGGAGTTTGCAATATCTGTTGATTTCTGATCATGTGGTTCGATAATTTCATACTCATTCATAGAAAAATGATCTAAACTAACCGGCAAATGAATGGTGAACTCGGAACCTTTGCCAACTTCCGATTCCACAGTTATCTCTCCTTTGTACAAATGGATTAACTCCTTTATGTAAGCTAACCCTATACCTGTGCCTTCAGTTTCTTCTGTTTCCGAGTTATCCGCCTGGTAAAAGCGGTCGAAAATAAATGGAATTTTATCTTTTTTTATTCCGACTCCTGTATCAGAAATGTTTATTTGTACTTTACCCTGCTGATTTGATTTTTTTAAATCTATTTTGATAAATCCTTCTCGAGTATGCTTAAAGGCGTTCGAAAGAAGGTTGATTATAATTTTTCCAAATTTTTCTTTATCAGCATATCCAATCAAATCAGGAGTATCTGCATTAAACATTAAATCAATATTCTTTTCCTTTGCTAAGGACGAGAACATATCAATAAAATAATTTATTTCTTTTTTGATATCCGTTTGCTGCATTTTTAATTTAATGCTGCCTTTTTCTATTTTACTAATTTCGAGCAACTGATTAATAAGATCCAGTAAGCTATTTGCATTTCGCAAAATCATTTTTAGGTTTTGAACAGTCTTTTTATCTTCTGTTTGAGACAGCATTTGTTCAACCGGGCCGATTATTAAGGTTAGGGGAGTTCTGAATTCGTGCGATATATTGGTAAAAAAACGCGACTTAATTTCATCCAGTTCATGAAGTTTTTTAGCCTGTTCTTCTAGTTGTTTTTTCTGTAGTATAATCTTTTCATTTTGAGAAGTTACTTCTTTGTTTTTTAATTGCAGGCTTTCATTCTGGCTTCTGATTTCTTCTTTTTGTTCAGATATTATTTTATAATCGCGCTGTTTGCGTTTGTAGTTTCTTAAAACCATAAACACAAGTATTACCATTAAACTAAAACTTACAATAAATATGATGGTTATAAACTTTTGTTTTTGATATTTAGCCAATTGAAGTGCTTCTCTTTTTTCCTGCTCTTCTTTTTCTGCCTGATATTTATACTCATACTCTAAGCCAATAACTTTACGTGTATTCTCTTCATTCTGTATGCTGTCGCTCAGCTCTTTAAAGGTTTTGAAATACTGATAGGCTTCCTTGTATTTGCCTAAATTTGCTGTTACTTGCGATAAAATTTCCGAACTACGTTGAACCAGTTCTATTTCGCCGGTTTCATCTCCAATTTGGTAAGATTTTTTCGCATGTTTAAACGCTTTGTTTAGCTGGTTTCTTTTGCTGGATATCACAGCCAGTCCCCAGTTACTCCAACCTTCGACCGATTTAATTTCTAATTTGGTGCTTAACTCAAGCCCTTTTGTGTAATAATTCCATGCATTATTCAAACTATCCTGCTTAACGTATATTTCTCCTATATTAATATTGCTTATTGCAATTCCTGTTTTATCGTCAATTTCTTCCTGTATTAGCAGGGCTCTTTTAAAGAAATCTAATGATTTATCGTAATTATCCTGATAAAAATAAACGATTCCTAAATTATTATAGCTGGTTACAGTGGTAATTTTATCGTTCGATTCTTCTGATAATTTAAGGGATTTGTAATAATATTCAAGCGCTTTTTGATAATTATTCTGAAAATAGTATACACTTCCAATATTATTGTAAACTGTTGCTAATTCATTTTTATCACCAATTTGTTCTTTAATTTGCAATGCTTTATGGCCGTATTCTAATGCTTTCGGGTAATCGCCCTGTATGCGATAAACCACACCAATGCTATTGTATATGCGCGCAACTCCACTACTGTCGCCAATGTATTGCTGTATATCCAATGCTTTCTGGTGATGCTGAAGTGTCATTGAATAATCGCCTTTTTCTCGATAAATATTCCCAATGTAGTAATGACTTTCAGACTGGCCTTTCACATCATTTATTCTTTCAGCAATTGCCAATGCCTGTTCATGTAAATTCAGAGCTTTTTGGTAATCGGAAATCGAATAATAATATAAACCAAGTAAATTCAGGCTTTTTAATTTTCCAGTATCATAGCTTAACGAATCGGAAAGAATATCTGCCTGGCTTGCAAAATGAAATAACTGTTCGCTATCCACAAACCTGCATGAATAAGCTAGTTCAATGAGCATTTTCACTTTGCTTGTATCACTTGAAGTATGATGTGTGAGTATGGTTTTAAGGCTGTCGATACGATCGGGCTGCGCAATCAATAGGTTGTTGCACAATAAAAAAAGTAAAAGCCATATGGTTTTTTTTGTAGTAAATTTCATAACATATTATTCCCCATTCTGTGTATAAATATAAAAAGTTATTTAATATTCTAAGCTGTTTTTTTATCTTATAAATTAATTAATCGCAATGATATTTAACAATATTTCTTTATTTTAGGGCAAAACATTTTAGTTGTGGAAAACGAAAAAGGCCTTCAAAAAGTAACATCACAAAAAAGTGAACGTGAACTCACACCGTACGACTTTATAATTTGCCCAAATTGTGGAGAAACAGAAGTTGGAAAATTTTGTCCTAATTGTGGTCAATCTAATAAAGATTATAACAAACCTGTTAAAGAAATTGCAGGAGATTTACTTGATTCAATAAATCTAGATATTAGGTTACTTAATACAATTATTCCTTTTTTTACAAAACCAGGCTTTTTAACAGAAGAATATTTTAATGGAAGAAGAAAAAGATATGTTCCACCTATGAGAATGTATATGTTTGTCAGTATCATATTTTTCTTTCTTGTGCAATATACAAGTTCCGATGATATAAAAGATAATATGATTAAGGTTAATAATGATGAACAAACTATTTCGAGAGTGAAAATTGCCAATAATGAAAATGACAATTCTACATTAAGTCCTTTTAAAGTGGATACTATTGAAAATGATTCAATTCAGAAAAATGCAGACATCATAGCAGAGAATCTGGATAAAGAAGATTTGGAAAAAATAAAAGAGGAAACTTTAAATGACTCAACAGCTTCTGATCTCGAAAAACAGTTTATTGTTGGTAGTCTAAATGCAGTTAATAATAAAGAAATGTTTTTCGATAAATTTTTAAATAACATTTCCATTGTTTTATTTTTATTGATGCCTTTTTTTGCATTAATTCTTGCTTTAATCTTATGGAAATCAAAAATGTTATATATAAAGCATTTAATTTTTTCCATAAATTTTCATTCTTTTATTTTTGGATTAACATCATTAATAATGGTTATTGGAATACTAATACCTGATTCAATTTCCATTTACGCATCGTATTTATGGCTTGGAATACCTATTTATTTAATGTTGGGAATTAAAAGGTTTTATAAAAGAAAGTATGTAGGTGCATTTTTCAAAATGCTGGGATCAACATTACTATATTCCTTTGTTATCTGCATAGTACTTATTGTAATTTTAGCATTTACGGCAAAGGGCTTTTATAATATTTAAACAGTTTCTTATGCATATAATCAAAAAGCTTTGTCAAAACTGGAAGTTTTTGTATGTTTTTGGTAACTTGTACGTTCACCAAGAAATATATTGAAAATGAAACGATTATTCTGGATTTTAATTTTATGTGTAGCATTATTTTCATGTTCTGATGATAACGAAGATGAAGGTAATTCGTACGACGAAGATTTCAAACAAGAGATGCGAAACTTTGTAATAGGCATTAGCACTTATGCTAAAAATATTGACTCTGATTTTATTATTATTCCACAAAATGGACAAGAACTGGTAACTACTGATGGTGATGTAGATGGAAGTGATTGCCTTTCTTATCTTAATGCAATTGATGGGGTTGGAAGAGAAGATTTATTTTATGGTTACGATAATGATGACATTGCTACCAGTGCTTCTGATCGTGATTATATGATTTCTTTTTTAGATGTTTGTGAAAGTAATAATGTTGAAGTTTTAACAACCGATTACTGTTGGACTCATTCAAAAATGGATGATTCTTATTCTCAAAATGACTTAAAAGGATATACAGGATTTGCTGCTCCCGTGAGGGAACTAAATGTAATCCCAGACTATCCGGTAACTCCTTACAATGAAAATAGTGATGTAATAACAAGTTTAGCAGATGCTAAAAACTTTTTATACTTATTAAATCCTGAAAATTTCTCATCAAAAGAAGATTTTATCACAGCAATTACTGCTACTAATTATGATGTATTAATTATGGATTGCTTTTTCGATGATGTATTGTTTACAGCTGGCGAAGTGGCACAGTTAAAGGCTAAACAAAATGGAGGGCAGCGGCTTTTAATATCATATATGAGTATAGGTGAAGCGGAAGATTATAGGTATTACTGGGATAATTCATGGGAAGTTGGTGATCCTTCATGGATTGAAGATGAAAACCCAGATTGGGAAGGAAATTATAAGGTTGTATACTGGGATGCTGACTGGCAATCCATTATTTATGGAAATAATGATTCGTATCTGAAAAAGATAATTGATGCAGGATTTGATGGAGTTTATCTAGATATTATTGATGCCTTTGAGTATTTTGAATAAGAACTATTTACTTATTCTATATAATATGTTAATAGCTTTTAATAAAGTTTTATATTTTAGTGTAAAAACTTATATTAAATTTGTGTTACAATAGAATATAAATGCAAGCTGTTAATAATGATAAAAAGGCGAATTCATTTAATTTTTATACTTTTTTTTCTAGTATTTCAAACATCAGCTCAAAAGCTAGTTGTAGGCATTACCGAAAATGAACCTTTAAAAAGCTATAATAAAAACAATGGTGAAGCTAGTGGTGTTTTTATTGATTTGTTAGATTATATAGCAAAAGAAGAAGGCTGGGAGATTTTATATAAGTCAGTTGAATTTCAGGAAGGTTTGGATGCTTTAAAAAATGGTGAAATTGATATTATTCCTGATTTGGGATATTCTGAAACCCGAAGTTTAGATTATTTTTTTACAAATGAAGATGTTATATTGTCATGGGGGCAAGTTTATACCCATAACGAATCTTTTATTAATAATTTAATTGATTTAAAGAATAAAAAAATTGCTATTGTAAAAAATAATGTTTTTGATGATGGTTTCGTAGAACTGGCAGCTAATTTTAATTTAAATTGTAAATACATATTTGCAAAAGATTATAATCATGTATTTGAACTTATTGAAAACAAAGAAGTAGATGCCGGTATTGCTAATCGTATTTTTGGTGATTATAATTACTTAAATTATAATGTTTCAAGAACATCTGTTATTTTCTCTCCACTGCATTTATATTTCGCATTTCCTAAAAATGATAAGTATTTACATATTATTGCAAAAATTGATAATCATTTAAAAAAATTAAAAGAAGATAATAATTCAATTTATTACCAGGTTATTAATGATTACTTTAATCTTAAAGAAGTTAATGTTATACCTAAGAATTTTAAGATATTCGTAATTGTTGTGATAGCTATGCTTCTGGCAACAATTTTATTTATTTATAGTTTAAAGGCAGCTGTTAGAAGAAAAACAGATGAACTTAAAAAAGCACTAACAAAAGCACAGGAAAGTGATCATTTAAAATCAGTGTTTTTAAGAAATCTATCCCATGAGATTCGAACACCAATGAATGGAATAAATGGCTTTTCACTTTTATTAAAAGAAAAAGAACTTGAAGAATCTGTTCGGAATAGATACATCGATTTAGTTATAAGTAGCAGTAGGCAGTTGCTGTCGATTGTTGATAACATCATATATGTATCGTTAATTGAAACCGGACAGGAAAGAATAAAAATATCCCAAGTTTGTATCAACGATTTTTTGGAAGATATACATGATATGTTTGATAAAAGTTTGGATGAAAAGAATATAAAATTTGATATTCACAAATCATTGGGGAATAAAGAATCTATAATAGATACAGACCAAACTAAGCTAAGACAGATTTTAAGTAATCTTGTAGGAAATGCCGTTAAATTTACTTCGTCAGGCTACATTAAATTTGGTTATACGCTAAAGCATGATATGTTAGAGTTTTTTGTCGAAGATACCGGCATAGGAATTGATATGAGCTTAAATGAGCAAATTTTCAAAATGTTTAGTCAGGAAGATAACTCAAGAAATAGGAGATACGAAGGAATTGGGCTTGGATTGTCAATTGCAAAGGCATATACAGAAATGCTCGGTGGCGACATCAGATTTAAATCAGAAAAAGGAGTTGGAACGACATTTTATTTTACAATACCGTATACGATTTCTTCAATTAAATAATCAAATACTTAATTTATATTTTAAAGTTTTTTGACTAAATTCACAAATTATAAAAAATTGAGTCATATGAAATATCTTTATTTGTTCTTTTTCTTTATATTAAACATTCTGTTTATTAATGCACAAAATGACAAGACTATCACATTGATAGATAAAGAACTTCAAAATTCACTAAATAATTATATTAGTTTTTATAAAGATATACATACGAACCCGGAACTTTCTTTTATGGAAGTTGAGACATCCGGAAAGATTGCCGGGAAATTAAAAGACGCGGGTTTTGAAGTCACAACAAATTTTGGTGGCAATAGTGTTGTTGGTGTCTATAAAAATGGCAATGGGCCTGTAATAATGATGAGAACAGACATGGATGCATTGCCAATTAAAGAAAAAACAGGTTTGTCTTATAAAAGTACAAAGCAAATGATTGGTGTTGATGGGATTGAGTTTCCTGTTATGCATGCATGTGGACACGATATGCACATGACAGTTTTTATTGCAACAGCAAATACTTTAGTTAAATTAAAAAAACATTGGAAGGGAACACTAGTGTTTATTGCACAACAAGCAGAAGAATATAGTGGCGGTGCTAATGCCATGATTGATGCAGGCTTATTTTCTAAATTTCCTAAGCCAGATTATATTTTAGCTTATCATGTTTCTGCTGAATTACCTGTTGGCACGATTGGATATACAGAAGGGGCTACTTTTGCAAGTGTTTCTAGTGTTAATGTTAAGTTTTTTGGAGTAGGAGGTCATGGAGCATTACCCCATACAACAATTGATCCTGTGGTGATAACTTCAAGAGCTATTTTAGATTATCAAACAATTGTCAGTAGAGAGATTTCACCACTCGAACCTGCAGTAATTACTGTTGGATCAATACATGGTGGTGCTAAAAATAATATTATCCCTGATGAAGTTGAAATAAAATTAACTTTACGTGCATTTACTGATGAAGTAATGGAACATATAGTAAACGGGATTAAGCTAAAATCTGAATTAGCAGCCCGTTCAGCAGGACTTCCAGATGAGCTTATGCCAGTTGTTGAGGTGCTTCCAAACGCAACACCTTCTGTTGTTAATGATTGTGTACTATTAAAAAAATGTGTAAAATCCTTTAAAAATGCAATAGGAAAGGAGAATGTTTTTAAAGTTCCACCTGCAACTGTTAGTGAAGATTTTGCAAGATATGGACGTACAGAAGAACAAATACCGATTTGCCTAACATGGCTAGGTTCAGTGAGTTTGGAAGATTATAAACTATATGTAAAAAGGGAAAAAGATTTACCGGCTTTACATTCGCCTTATTATCATCCAGATCCGGAGCCAACTTTAAAAACTGGCGTTACTGCTATGGTTAATGCAATAATTGACATTATGAATTCAAAATAGAAATATGGATGATTAAGCTGATAAATAAACCATCAATAATAAAAGCGGTTGGCACTAAAGAAAAAATAATCGAAGAATTTTTTGGAAGAGTGAATAGTAAAACTAAGGACCTAAGTATAGCAAGAATGCAAAGCCCACAAGGCTGGGAAGAGCCAGGACAAACACCAAAATTCGATGAATATACCCTGGTTTTAAAGGGAGCTCTTAAGGTTAAAACTAAAACAGAAGAATATAAAGTATCTGAAGGACAAGCTATCTTAATAGGTAAAAACGAGTGGGTGCAATACAGTTCTCCTTTTGATGGTGGAGCAGAATATGTGGCTATTTGTTTGCCTGCTTTTTCGCCAGATACTGTAAATCGAGATGAATAAATAATTTAAAACCGGATACCAATCATAATTAAATCATCAATCTGATCCAAATTGCCTTTCCATTTATAAAATTCTTCTTCAAGAATCTGCAATTGTTTACTCATAGGTTTTTCACTAATTTCTAATAATAGTCTTTTAAGATTACTTGCTTTGAATTTAGTCTGACCGGGACCTCCAAACTGATCAGCATAACCATCAGAGAATATATATATCCTATCACCATTCTGAATTTTAATTTCATTGTTTGTAAAACTTTCTTTTTCAACATGATAAATGCCGATTGGCATTCGATCTGCCTTGTATTCAATAAGTTCCCCATTGCGAATTAGATATAATGGATTATAAGCCCCTGCATATTCCATTAAACTTTCTTTTTTATGATAAACACACAGTGCCATATCCATTCCGTCTTTATTTTCTCCAACTTTACCTGTTTGGTGGAGTGAAAATTTAATTTTTTCTCTTAAAAGATTTAAGATTCTTGAGGCTGTCAGGTTTGAATTTTCATTACCAAATATTTCGTTTAAAGAAGAAATTCCTAACATGCTCATAAATGCCCCGGGGACACCATGGCCAGTACAGTCGGCTGCTGTAAAGTATAGTTTATTTTCATCTTCGGCTACCCAGTAAAAATCTCCACTTACAATGTCGCGTGGCTTATATAGTATAAAATGATCGCTAAATGCTTTATCGAAATGATCTTTTAAAGGAAGAACAGCTTTTTGTATTCGGCTTGCATAGTTAATACTATCTGTAATTTCTTCTTTTTGCCTCAGGATCTCGTCCCGTTGATCCATAATTTCATCTCTTTGAGCTTCAATTTCTTCTGCTTTTTCTTGTATCTCAACTGTTCTTTCCTGTACTTTTTGTTCTAATATCTTTTTATCTCTTCTAAGTTTTTTCTCTCTTACTTTAGAAACAAAAATAAAAAGTAAAATCATTAATACTGCAATAGAAATATAAAACCATACTGACTCTGTAAACGGGGGCTTAATAACAAACTTTAATGATTTTATTTCACTTTTATTCCCCCAGATATCTTTAGCTCTAACATGTAAAGTATATGCCCCCGATTTAACAATTAAATTAATATTTTGATTTTTATTCCATTCAGACCAATTACTCATTAAGCCTTCAACAAAATATTGATATTGTGTTGAATTTTGTTTGATATAATATGGCGCAATTATCTTTACATAAATTGCTTTATTATCCGGATCAAAAGTTAAATCAGATAATTCAAAACTAACTCCAGACTCATTCGTTATTTTATTAAAAAATACGTTGAATTTAGGATCAATAAAATGATACTTCTGATGGTCAATTTTATAAATCTGATTATTGTTATTTATGATCCAAATATTATTTCTTTTGTCTTTAATTATTGATGAAATATCATCGAAAATACTTAAATATGATTCTTCGTGTTTTGACCAGATATTTTTATTTAAACAAATCCACTTATTATTTAATTTAATCCATGGATAACCTTGGTTTTGTATTATAAATTTACTTCCAGATGTTACATTTTCTTGATTAGTATATAACCGAAAGCTGTCGAGTTTTATATCATAATAATATAAACCACTTTCTAAAAAAGCAATAATTGTATCATTTATAAAATCCAGAAAATATTGCTCGGGGAAGTCTGTCTTTATGTTAAAATCTTTTAAACTAAAAGGAGTTGTGCTGGAATCAATTAAAAACCGATAAGCCTTATTTTCACTGCCAATCCAAATCTCATTATCTAATAAATTAATCGAATAAACAGGTTCTTTAAAATCTACAAATTCTTGTTCTACAATCCATCTATTCTCTTTGTCATATCTAACACAAAACATTCCATTGTCTGTTCCAATATAATATTTGTTAAGCTTTGTCTTATTACTAATATGGTTAATGTATTTGTTGCTAATTATTTTTTGGGGAGTAAGATCTTCTATCACATAAAGCCCTGTATTTGTTGCAACTAAAATACCATTTTCAGTTGAAATCAATTGAGTACATTTTTCATTTAATTTATCAATCTTTTTAAAAATGTAGTTTATTGATCTTAGTTTACTAACAGTCTTTTTTATATATTTTGTTTTAACAGTTGGTTTTTCTGCTTCTGCTTTTGGTTTCTTGGTTTCTTCTTCTTTATCATCATCTTTACTAAATAACCTGGAGAATAGTTTTTTTACAGGTTTTTTATCTTCTTGTTGGATCGTTTCACTAAGTGTAGATTTGGTCTTAGCTGAAGTAGTTCTTACATGTGTTTTTACCCAAACTTCAGCTTCTGAGTAATCTTTTACTTCTGAGAGATAATAAACTCCTTCATTGGTTCCTACATATAAAGTGTCATTATGCATTAATGAAGTGATAAGGTTACCTGTTAATCCTGGGTAGGTTGTGTAATTTCTTACAGGGATGTTAAAATCAACTCTACTTAAACCATATTCATGGCTTATCCATAAGCCATTATTATTGTCTAGTCCTAATGAATAAATTTCATCATCAGGTAATCCATTTTGATAATTAACTGTATAAACAATTTTCCCGGTTTTTTTATTAACAATTTCAACTCCACCATATAATGTTCCAAAAGCGTATAAAGTATCTGAAATTATTTGTCCATCGGCTAAAATGCTTTCTTTTAAGTATCCTTCGTCATTTATATCATAGTTGTAATATTTAATACCGTCAAATGTGTATAGTTTATTATCATCAGTACCAACAATTACTCTGCTCTCGCTATATGGTAAGCTAAATATTACTTCATTATGCATAGTATAAAAACCGGTTACAATTGGAAATAATGTATCGCTTTCGAGTCTGAATAATCCTTCTCCATATACATTGAAAAAAGTATTTTTGTTAGTTGTAAACATTCCGGTAAATGGCTTTGATTCTTTTGATCGCCATCGTGTGAATACCTTTAAGTTGTTTATTTCGTGCCTTGAGATCGTTTTATCTCCATAAAAATATATGTGGTCATTGTTAATTATTATTTTGGATATAATACCAAGATTACAAGTGTCAGAAGTTATGGATGTATATCTAATATTTCCTTTTTCATCTCTTTCTAAATATCCATAATTATTATTAGCACCTACATAAACTTTTTTATCGATTGGGTTTTTCTTTAGTGCAAAAGGAATAAATGGAACTTTAATTAGTTCCCAATTTTGTCCATCAAAAGATATTATACCTTTTCTATTTGCAAAGAACATGACATTTTGTTCGTCTTGACTAATTGCCCAGTTTTGAACTTCAATTTCTTTTATTTCTTTAAAATGAGTGATATATGGAGTTCCTTCCTGAGCTTTATTGTAAAAAGGAAAAACAATAAACGAAGCAATAGAAATTAATGATAATAAATGAGTTCTCATTTAATAAAATAAGGTTTGGTAAATGGAGCAATAAGATACTAAAAATTACAATAGTTCGCATTAAAAAACCCGATAATTATCGGGTTTAAGTTTAAAATTTTGATACAGATTCTATATTAATAGGATTATCAATTTCTTTTGCACCAGGTGTAAATAAATAATCCAGTTTGTCTTTATAATGTTCTGTTATTTTACCACGAACCATCTTTAATGTTGAGTTTATCATTTTATTTTCTTCAGTAAATGGTTCGTTTAAGACTGCTATTGCTGAAGGTAGCCATCTTTCGGGGAATTGTCCTTCAAACTTTCCACCTTTCTTAAATTCGTTAATATCAAGCTGGATTGCATTTAATGCTAACCTTTTACCTTCTATATTTTCAATATCTGTGTTATTGTCTTTTACGAATTTTTTCAATGCTTCCTTTTTAGGCACTATTAGTCCAACAGTATAAGCACTTTGGTCGTTAAATAACATTACCTGGTCGATAAACTTTGTTTGTTCAACCAATGCTTCTTCAATGGATTCAGGGCTATATTTTTCACCGTCATTTCCAATTAATAAACTTTTAAATCTTCCCAGAACATATAAAAAACCATCTTTATCCATATAACCTAGATCGCCGGTATGCAGCCAACCATCCTTTAAAGTTTCATTGGTAGCCTTTTCATTTTTCCAGTAACCAACCATTATATTTTCACCACGACAAAGTATTTCCCCTTTTTCACCAACAGGTAATTCATTACCATCATCATCACAAATCTTTAGGTCTAAATTTTTTACCAGGTAACCTGATGAACCTAGTTTATGTCTTTTCATTGAATTTGATGAAATAATAGGGGCTGATTCTGACAAACCATATCCTTGGAACATTGGTATTCCTATGGCATAATAAAAACGTTGTAATTCAATATCCAATAATGCTCCACCACCAATAAAGAATTTAAGCTCTCCACCAAATCCTTCTCTTACTTTGCTAAATAATATTTTATCAAATAGACTTAATAATGGTTTTTTCCAAAAATGTAAAATGCCACCCTTATTAAATCCATTTTTATTATAACCATACGCAAGTTTTAAAGCAAATTTAAAAAGCTTTTCTGCTGTTGCACCTTTATCTTGTATTCCTTTTTCAATATTCTTTTTAAAGTTTTTAGCCAAAGCAGGAACGCTTAATAAAATATTTGGTTTAATTTCTTTGATATTTATTGGGATGTTTTTTAAAGTTTCCAACCCTCCTTTACCTGCCTGAACGAATGCTAAACTAGCTCCATAAGCCATAAAACTGTAAATTCCTGCTGTATGAGCAAAGGAATGATCAAGAGGGAGTATGGTTAATGTTTTGTAATATTCAGGTATATACATTAAACTTTGCGCTTGCTCAACGTTTGCAGTATAATTTCTGTGGGTTAACATTATTCCCTTAGGATCGGCTGTTGTGCCGGATGTATAACTAATATTTGCTAAATAATCTGGTTGAACATCATTTTTGATTTTATCAAAATCATCCTTATTGTTTTTTAAATACTCTTCTCCTTTTTTTATTATGTCTCCAACAAACAATTCATTTTCATCATATGTATCCTGCGCATCAAGAAAAACAATTTTATCAAGCATAGGAAGATTCTTTTTTATTTTCTTAATCTTATCTGCTTGATTATTAGACACAATAATTAGCCTGGTTCCTGAGTGTTCAAGTCTGAATTTTAAGTCAGATTCTTCAAGTTTTATTGATAAAGGAACATTTATGGCTCCTGTATAAAGAATAGCAAGTTCGCTAATTACCCATAAGTTTCTTCCTTCGGATAACAAGGCAACACGATCTTCTTTTTTTATACCAATATTTATTAAACCAGCTGCAAATTGTTCAACTTGAGTTTGTGTTTCCTTATAAGTTGTTGGAATAAATTTGTCAGCTAATTTTTCCCACAGGAATGGATTATTAGAATACTTATTAACACTATTTTCGAAAAGATTAATAATTGAAGTCATAAGTTTTAGATTAAATTTGTGCACCACAATTTATAAAAAAAACATTGAATATTAATTCGATTAAAAACAAATGTACATTATTGTCAGTAAATCAAGTACTTAGCAAGTAATAATGTTGTTATTATTGATTTATATATATATAAATGTTTGCCCATCAGAATTTTATAGCGATTTTTTTTGATTAGCTGATTATTTTTTATATATCTTTGTATTGAAAACTCAAATAAATAATTAATCCTAGGTATAATGAGAAGTATTTTAATAGTATTAAGTTTAATTATAGTCCTAAGTTCTGGATGTAACTTAATTGGCAAGAAAAAAAGAGAAGAAGAAGCTAAAGCTAGAGCTGAATTCGTTAAAGATAGCACTGCAAAAGCAAAGCAACGAGCAGAAGCTTTGAAACTTAAAAAGCAAAAAGAAGAACAAGCTAGAAAAGACTCAATAAAAAAAGCAGAAGAAGAAAGAAGAAAACTATATAAGTTTCATGTAATTGTTGGAAGCTTTAAAACTCCAAAATATGCAACAGCATATAATGATTTAATGGCACAAAAAGGTTACCAAACAGAATTAATTACTAATAGATATAATTTTCAAATGGTTAGTATTGGTTCTTATAAATCTTGGGGAGATGCTGTAAGAGAGCTGGTAAAAGTCAGAGAAGCCGTTGAGCAAACTTCATGGATATATATTAGAGAATAATAGTTAAGCTATATAAAAATTAACCGATCTTAATTTGTAAGATCGGTTTTTTTTATTAACAATATTTTGAAAACATTTTGATGATTAACAATGATTATTAGATTAAATCATTTTTTTAAAACATGATTTATTTTATATTCGCATAAATTTATTGAAAACTAATTAACTAATTAAATAATTATGACTGATAAAATAAAACAAACTCTTAGAGACTCAAAAGTTGCCCGATGGACAGCACTTGCTGTAGTTGCTTTTACAATGCTTTGTGGCTATTTCCTTACCGATGTTGCAGCACCATTAAAGGGATTGCTTGAAGGAAAACTAGGTTGGGGAAGTTCTGACTTTGGATTCTTTAATAGCGCTTACGGTTGGTTTAATGTTTTCTTGGGGATGCTTATCATTGGTGGTATTATTCTTGATAAAATGGGTGTTCGTTTTACTGGTTTAATGGCATCTATTATAATGGTTTTAGGTACTGCGATTAAATTTTGGGCTATTTCTACTCACGCACTTGATGGAATTACCTGGAAATTTCTTTCGTTTGAAGCACCTGCGCAAGTTTTTATTGCCGGATTAGGTTTTGCTATTTTTGCCGTAGGGGTCGAAGTTGCTGGAATTACAGTTTCTAAAATTATATATAAGTGGTTTAAAGGTAAAGAACTTGCTTTGGCTATGGGATTGGAAATGGCCACAGCTCGTTTAGGAACAGGTTTAGCTATTGCAACTTCAGTTCCAATTGCAAAAGCTTTTGGTGTAATCGATGTTTCAAGACCAATTTTACTTGGATTAATTTTACTTTGTATCGGACTTCTTTCTTTTATTATGTATATGTTCATGGATAAAAAGCTGGATGAATCTGAAGTACAAAAAACTGAAGCTGAGATGGCTGAAGACGCTTTTAAAATGTCAGATATACTTCGTATTGTTACAAATAAAGGTTGGTGGTATATCGCTTTTCTTTGTGTGTTGTTTTATTCTGCAGTTTTCCCATTCTTAAAATTTGCTACAGACTTAATGATTAATAAGTTTGGTGTTAGTGAAGAATTAGCCGGATCAATTCCTTCTTTATTACCATTTGGAACTATTTTACTTACTCCTTTCTTTGGAAACCTATATGATAGAAAAGGAAAAGGTGCAACGATAATGATCATTGGCTCATTATTAATTATTTCTGTACATGCTTTATTTTCAGTTCCATTTTTACACCATTGGATTGTTGCTATAATTTTGGTGCTTATTTTGGGTGTTGGATTTTCATTGGTTCCTTCAGCAATGTGGCCTTCTGTTACTAAGGTAATTCCTGAAAAACAATTAGGTACTGCTTTCGCGTTAATTTTTTGGGTACAGAATTGGGGATTAATGGGCGTTCCTGCATTAATTGGTTGGGTGTTAGAAGAATATTGTATCACCGGACAAGTTGTAAGAGATGGGTTGACAGTAAATACCTATAACTATACTCTACCTATGTTAATTTTTACGGGCTTTGGACTAACTGCTTTAGTTTTTGCTTTGTTACTGAAAGTTGAAGATCGTAAAAAAGGTTATGGCCTTGAATTACCAAATATTGAAAAATAGATTTTTTTAACATCATATGTAAGGCTGTTTTTTTGAACAGCCTTTTTTTATTTGTATAATTGTGATTCAAATAATTAATTATTATTATGGAATCTTTAAAAAGAAATTTAAACGACTTGCCATATTTGAAGTGGGTAATGTTGTTACTTGTTGGTTTTATATTATTTACTAATTATTATTTTTATGATGCTTTTTCATCCTTATTTTCATTATTAAGAAGTGAATTAGGTTTTACTGCTACTCATTATGGCTGGTTTAACTCAGCTTACAGTATACCTAATACTTTTTTAGCAATGGCTGTTATCGGGGGAGTAATATTAGACAAGTTAGGAGTACGACCTACCGGACTCATGTTTATTTCTTTTATGACCATTGGTGCAATTTTAACTGCTTATGGTGCATCTGATATATACAGGTCAGGAGGATTTGGTTATAATATTTTTAGTAGTTTTTTACCTAAATATTCTCCTGAACTTAAAATGATGTTGTTAGGAAGAATATTTTATGGATTAGGGGCAGAGACTAGCATAGTTGTAATTAGTAAAGTATTAGTTAAATGGTTTAAGGGGAAAAATTTAGCATTAGCTTTTGGATTAAAAGTAGGTTTTGGACGATTAGGAACTTTTCTTGCTCTAAGAGTGCAGCCTTCATTAATAAGTGCTGAAGGTGGCTTTAACACTGCAATATGGTTTGCTGCAATGTTGGTTTTAATAGGCCTTCTTGCATTTATGGTTTACATGGTATTTGATATAAAACTAGATAAGCAGGTAGCGCAAAAGAATGAAATAAAAGAAAAGGATAAATTTAAGCTTTCTGATGTAACAGGATTATTAACTCATAAGGGTTATATTTATATAGCTTTATTGTGTGTAACATTTTACTCAGCAGTTTTCCCATTTAATCAATTAGCGCCTGACTTTTTATTAAATAAATTTAATGTATCACTTGCTGATAGTGGAAAAATTGCATCGTGGATGCCTGCTGCAACTGCTATTATGACACCCATTATAGGTACTTTTATTGATCGGCTAGGGAAAGGGATTACAGTAATGATTTATGGCTCAATAATATTGTTTGTTGTTCATATTTCTTTTGCTTTTACTATGTTCTCACCCTATGTGTTAATGATATTATTAGGAATAGCTTTTTCATTAGTTCCTGCATCAATGTGGCCTACGATGGTTAATATGGTTAAAGAATCGCAGGTTGGGACTGCTTATGGTTTAATGTATTCAATACAGAATCTAGGACTTTGGGGATTTCCCATATTGGCTGGTATTATTTTAGATGCTACGAACCCAGGAAATCCTGATATTTTAAATTATAAATATGTAATTTTAATGTTTGCATCTTTAGGTTTATTAGGATTGTTCTTTGGGATTATGCTTAAAAGGAATGATAAAAAATATAATTTAGGCGCGGACCAACCGCTTAATAAGAAATAAAAAAAACTCATCCCGATGCCGGGATGAGTTTTTTACAATATAATTGTTTCATCTCTGTTTGGGCCTAAAGAAATTACCTTAATAGGCACTCCAACTCTTAGCTCAATGTATTTCAGGTAATCAATAAATTCTTTCGGTAAATCATTGTATGATTTAACTTTCGAAATATCATCTGACCAACCCTTGAAATCTTTGTAAATTGGTTTTATTGGTTCGTTTATTTCGTATGGTAAATAGTCAATTTCTTCTCCATCTAAAATATAATGAGTACAAACTTTAATTGTATCAAAGCCCGTTAAAACATCCGCTTTGGTTACTACTAATTCTGTTACACCATTTAACATTACTGCATATTTTAATGCTGGTAAATCTAACCATCCACATCTTCTTGGGCGCCCAGTTGTTGCACCAAATTCATGACCTTGCTTGCGTAAAGTCTCTCCTTCTTCGTTTTCAAGTTCTGTTGGGAAAGGTCCACTACCTACACGAGTACAGTATGCTTTAAATATACCAATTACATTTCCAATTTTATTAGGGGCTACACCAAGTCCTGTGCATGCTCCTGCACATATTGTATTCGATGATGTTACAAAAGGATACGAACCAAAATCAATATCCAATAGGGTACCTTGTGCACCTTCAGCAAGAATGAGTTTATTTTCGTCTAAATATTTATTGATCTCATGCTCACTTTCAATTAATTTGAAAGATTTAATAACTTCGATTCCTTTAAGCCATTTTTCTTCATACTCTTCCATGTTGTAATCAAAATTATACTGCTTAAGCAAGTCTTTGTGCTTATTAGTAAGGAAATCATATTTATCTTTAAATCCAGGATTGATGATATCACCAATTCTTAAGCCATTCCTACCTGTTTTGTCCATATAAGTAGGACCTATACCTTTTAAGGTAGAACCAATTTTTGTTTTTCCTTTGGCAGCTTCAGATGCTGCATCCAGCATTCTGTGTGATGGTAAGATTAAATGTGCTCTCTTTGAGATGAAAAGGTTTTTTTTAATATCGATATTCATATCGATAAGCTCTTTTATCTCTTCCATAAATATTACAGGATCAATTACAACTCCATTACCAATAATATTTATTGCTTCGGGTCTAAAAACACCTGAAGGAATAGTGTGCAACACATGTTTTATATCGTTAAATTCCAATGAGTGACCTGCATTAGGGCCTCCCTGAAATCGTGCAATTACATTATATTTTGGCGCTAAAACATCAACAATTTTCCCTTTTCCTTCGTCTCCCCACTGAAGACCTAATAGTACATCTAATTTCATATATCTAACTTTGATTAACCGATTTTAACAAGTTACAACAAAAGCATAAAAATAAAAAAATCCCCATTGTTTTTAAGGAGATTCTTATATGTTTTTAAACTTTTTATTAACGTTTTAAATTATCTTTCTTAGCAGCGCAATCAGAACATTTTCCATAAAAATATAAGGAGTGGTAAATAACTTTAAAGTTCATCATTTCAGCAGCAGTTTCTTGTATGGATTGTATTCTTGGATCACAAAATTCAATTACTTTACCACATTCCTGACAAATCATATGGTCGTGTTGTTTGCAGTTATGTGCTTTCTCAAATTGAGCAATGTTTTTCCCAAACTGGTGTTTTATGACCAGATTGCTTTCCAGTAATAACTCAATAGTATTATATAGAGTTGCTCTACTAACTCGATAATTTTTATTTTTCATTGATATATATAACGATTCTATATCGAAATGATTATCGCGAGAGTAAATTTCATCTAAAATAGCATATCGCTCTGGGGTTTTTCTATGTCCATGTTTCTCTAAATATTCTGTAAATATCTTTTTTACAGTTTCTTTAGTATCATCGCATATCATATTTTTTCATTTAAAATGTATGCTAAAAGTATAATTTTTTTTTGTTATTTAGAATTATTTTAAAGAAAAATTAATTTGACATATTTTCGTTACGTTTTACGGAGTCTACTCCTTTAATTTTGCTTATATTCATAATGAGATTATTTAGGTCGGAAACATTATGAACATAAAGTTCTATTTCACCCTCAAAAATACCATCGTGAGTTTCTATAAAGATTTTTCGAATATTTACACTTAATTCGTTTGAAATAATGGTGGTTATATCTGATGCAATCCCAATTCTGTCTATCCCATTTAAGGTTAGTTTAGCCAGAGATGATAGAAATTTCTGTGATGTCCAATTGGCAGGTACAACATAATTCCCTTCACTTGACATTAACTTAATTGCTATGGGGCATTTTGTTTTATGAATTGTTACAAAGCTATTACTTGGTTTTTTGTATCCGATGACTTCATCACCCGGAATAGGGTTACAGCATTTTGCTATTTTAAATTCAATTTCTTCATCTCCTTTATTATCATCGATAATAATTGGTTTTTTATAATTAAATTCTTCTTTTTTTACTGGAGATGCACTTTTTTTGTCTTTTGTTGTGCTTGTTTTGGAAAATTGTAAACCCCAATAGCGTATAAGTTTATTTTTTGTATTCTTTTTTAGTATTTTTTTGAGATCATCGAGTAAAATAATACCACTACCAATTTTACTGTAAAGCTCATCCTTGCTTTTTACATTGTATTCAGGCATTATTTTTCTGAAAACTCTGGAACTAGGGTGTACATTAAGTTCATTAAGTTTAGTTTCTAGAAACTTTTTGCCTTTTTTTATACGATCTTTTGTTTCTGCTTTAATTGCGTCAGTTATGCTTGTTTTTGCTTTTGCAGTTTTAACGTTGTTAAGCCATTCAGTTTGTGTTTTTTGTTTATTGGATGTGATGATTTCTACTTGATCTCCACTTCGTAGTACATAATTTAGTGGTACAAGCTTATGATTTACTTTTGCACCAATTGCTTTATTTCCTATTTCAGAATGTATTTCATAAGCAAAATCCAGTGTTGTTGATTTTTTGGGTAATGTTTTTAAATCACCCTTTGGAGTAAATACCATAATTTCCGAAGCAAACAGATTCATTTTAAACTCATCAAGAAATTCCAGTGCATCAGAGTTTGAGTTTTCCAGCATTTCTCTAATTTTCTTGATCCATTTATCTAGTTCACTTTCGTTTGAGTTTTCACCTTTATATTTCCAATGTGCTGCAAATCCACGCTCAGCAATTTCATCCATTCGTTCTGAACGTATCTGAATTTCTACCCATTTCCCTGACGGACCCATAACTGTTACGTGTAATGCTTCGTAACCATTTGCCTTTGGAGAACTAATCCAATCTCTTATCCTATCAGGTTTAGGTGTATATATATCAGTTATTAAAGAATATATTTGCCAGCACTGAGCCTTTTCTATCTCTCTGCTTATCGATTTAAAAACAATTCTGATAGCCATTAAGTCATAAACTTCATCAAATGGAATATTTTTAGTTTGCATTTTATTCCATATTGAAAAGATTGATTTTGGTCTACCATTAATATCAAATTCAATATTATTGCTTTCTAATTTTTCAATTATTGGTAATGAGAATTTATTAATCTCTAGTTGACGTTTCTTTTCATTGTCTTTTATTTTTGAAGCTATTTCTTCAAATTGTTTTGGATGCCTGTATTTTAAACTTAAATCTTCCAGCTCTGTTTTTATTGCATATAAACCTAATCGATGTGCCAGAGGAGCATAAAGATAAATAGTTTCACCTGCAATTTTAAGTTGTTTATTTGGAGGCATCGAATCAAGTGTTCTCATATTGTGCAGTCGATCTGCCAGCTTAATTAAGATAACCCGAACATCATCTGACAATGTTAAAAGCATTTTTCTGAAGTTTTCTGCTTGCAATGATGATGTATTATCAAATACCCCGGAAATTTTTGTTAAACCATCAATAATCGAAGCTATTTTTTCGCCAAAAAAATGTTCAATGTCTTCTAATGTATATTCAGTATCTTCAACAACATCATGCAATAGTGCACAGGTAATGGCTGTAGCTCCTAAACCAATTTCAGATGTTACTATTTTAGCAACGGCTATTGGATGAATAATATATGGTTCTCCTGATTTTCTTTTTATTCCCTTATGAGATTCCTTTGCCAAATCAAAGGCTTTTCTGATAAGCTTAATATCTTTTACCTTAACATGTTTTGAACAACTCTCAATTAGATCATTATATAATTCTTCTGCATATGCATCTTCATCATTAATATTGGCCTTTATGTTTGTTGTTTTTGTAGTCATTCTATATCTCAATGTTAAAACACAAAGTTAAAGAAAAAAGCTAAAATCTTATTGGCATTAGAATTATTTTACGGGTAGATAACAATAATGCTTCCTTGTTCTTCTATGATTTGGTTATCAGGCAGTTTAATGTAGATCGTATATAAATAACTACCTGATGGAACTTTTGAGTTATTTAATCCCACACCATCCCAACCTTTCTGATAATCAGTCGTACTGTAAATCATATTCCCCCATCTATTGTATATTTTTAATTCAAATTTTGAAGGTGTAAAGGAAAATTTAACATTAAAAACATCATTTTTTCCATCTCCATTAGGTGTAAATGCTTCTGGTATGTAAATTACAGGTTCAAGAAATATACAAGACGTATTTGATTGGCTATAATTTAAATTTATATCACCATTATCAATAGCACGTATGTAATAACAGAATTTATTGGTTGTATTTGGGTCTCTTAAATACTCAATATTTTCGGTAAATGAACTAAAGTTATTCTGACTATGCACTAATGTTGCAGGTTGATCATTTAAACTCCTGTATATTTCATACTTTGCAGAGACTCCATCAAAATTTTTAAATAAATTCCACGTGAGTTTATTTATAAATTCCGTATTGTTTACTTCAAGAACAATATTATTTATTGCATCAGAGTGGGTTGTAACTCTGCCGCAATTGTTAACAGAAACCAATTTGTAATAATTTATTTTACTAGACGGTTTAGAGTTGGTATGACTTACACTTATTTCATAATTGCTTGTCGTAATACTTTTTAAGGTATCATAACTACCTGATGGTGATTCAGATTTTAATAGCTTATAATTTGATATTTCCGAATTTGGAGCTATTTCAAAACTGATATTTGTGTTTTCTCCATTTACTATTGTAGATAAAGAATTAATATAGTCGGGGCTTTGGTTAATATCGGTTGTTAATGGAATATAGTTTGATAATGATCCTAATGAAGGATAATGTGCAGGATATGCTTTTATATGATATTCATAACTCGTATTATCACTTACATTGTTATCAACGAATGTTTTTTCAGAACCTGGTCCGCCAATTAAAATATCATTTCGATATACTTCAAAATTAAATGTAACATTTCCTTCACCATAAAGCTCATCAACGTAATTTGTCCAGTCAAGATATGAGGTATGATCACATGTATCAAATTCTAATTCTAAATAGGTAGTTGCAAACCACTCAGAATCATCGCTTCTTTCACCATTATATGATTTAAGTTTGTAAATGCGTGGTCCATTTATGGCATTAGCATTTGTGTGAATAAAGTTTCCTGAGTTTGGAACCGTATCCACAATGATCCATCCGGGAATACTTCCAGGATCGTTGGGATTGTCAATATAAACAATAACTTCGGGAGCAACTGCGGGATCCCAGAATAATTGAACATCATTTGTGCTTTTGATTAGATTTACTTGTTTTAGTATTGGAGGATCTGGCTTTTGGGCATTACTTTCAAAAGCAGCTATAACAAGAAAAATTAAAATTAAGATTCTCTGTTGATAAGTGTTCATTTTCAATACATTTACACATTAACGAAATTACTAATATTAATCGTATTTGCCAGCAATAGTTTTCACAAAACTTTTTTCATCGAAATATATATTTGCCATTTCTTTTATATCTTCTGAAGTAATCTTATGGATCGTTTTTATTGCATCATTCAAATAATTATGATCCAGGTCAAAATCAATTATAGTTCGATAAGCAGATGATATTTCAAAAGCACCATCAAATGCACGTAGTAAATCTCCAAGCATATAATTTTTAACCAATGCTAGTTCTTCTTTTGAAACCAGCTCAGTTTTAAGATTATTAATTTCGAAAAAGATATCTTCAATAGCATTTTTAGCAACATCTTTTCCTACTTCTGATAAAATAACCATATAACCAGCATGTTTCATGCTTACTAACACAGAACTGATTCCATATGTATATCCTTTTTCTTCACGAATTTTTTTCATTAAACGAGAGCCAAAATACCCACCAAGTAAAGTATTTGTAATCTTTAACTTGTGAAAATCAGGATGGTCTTTATTAATAGTTACTTTACCAACTCTAATAGCTGATTGGCTTACATCTTCCTTTTCTATTACTGAGGTAGTTTTTATTGTATCTTTTATTTGATATGTGGTTTCTTTTGAAGATATTACTTTTTCCCAATTATTACCAAAGTGTTTATTTATTAATGATAAGATATCATGATTGATTTTACCTGATAGTATAATTTTGCAATTATCTGGGTGATAAAAACTATTATGAAAATAAATCAGATCTTCTCTGGTAATGTTTTCATAATCAGCTAACTCGGCTTTCTTACCATATGGATGATTTAATCCAAATAATTGTTCATTAAATTCTCTTCGGGCAATGTTTGCAACTTTTCCAAGTTCAATTTGAAATTGCTGTTTTCTTTTGTTTTTATGCGTATTAAATTCTTTTTCGGGGAAGGTAGGTTTCTTAATAATATCTTCAAGAATTTTAATTGTTTCAGGTAAGTATTTAATTAAAGTGTAAAGGGTCATATTCCCGAAATCTTTACTAGGACTGGGTTGAATAAAAGCTCCGAAAAAATCCAACTTTTCAGCAATTTCTTTTGATGATAAATTTTCAGAACCTTCTATCAACATTTCATTCGTAAAAGATGCAGCTAAGGGTTTTTGCTGATACCAACTACCTGCATTAAAAACGATATCAACTTTTACAACATTTTGTGTTCCTGCATTAAATGTATAAAGTTTAATCCCATTATCCAGATATGATATTTCAGGAGTAGGAATATTAATTTCTTTAATTGAATGATATGTAGGATGAACTTTTCTATTTAAATTTTTCATTATTGTTGTTTTGAAAGGTAATAAAGTACTGAAGCATTGTTTCTATCGAACAGTGATTTCGATACTCTTTTAATCTCTGCTTTGTTCACATTTCTGTATTTCTCAATTTCTTGGTTAATTCTGTCTGCATCTCCAAGTAATTCCTGATAGGCGAGTTCCATTGCTTTATTCAATGCACTCAACTGACTAAAGTGGTAAACAGATTCAAATTTGTTTTTAACCTTTTCAATTTCATAATCACTAATATCAACATTTATTATTTTTTGTATTTCTTCGTCAATTGCATCTTCGGCATCTTTCATTGATACGCCTTTCATTAATTTTCCCGTAACAGTAAATAGTCCTTCGTCAATATCACCACTAATATAGGCATTGATATCACTAAAAAGTGATTTCTCTTTTAGTAGGTTTTGATATAACCTTGACGATTTACCATTTGCTAACAAATCAGAGATCAAATCTGTAGCATAATAATCCTTATGATGTTTTGAACACATATGGAATGTTTTATAAATGGCATCGAAAGGAACATTTCTTTCAACAGTTAACTCACGTCTTTTTATTTGCTTGGGTTCTTTTGAAAGCTTTCTTTTGTTAACATCTCTACTTTTTATTGGCCCAAACCATTTTTTTGCAAGTTTTTCTATTTCATCTTTAGTAACATTTCCCGCAATAGTTAAAATTGCATTATTTGGAGCATAATGTTTAAAGAAAAATTCTTCAACTTCAATAAGACTAGCATTTCTGATATGTGAAGTGTTTTTCCCAATAGTTGCCCATTGGTATGGATGAACTTTGTAAGCTAATGGTCTAAGCAGTAAGGGGACATCTCCATAAGGTTGATTAAGATACCTTTGATTAAATTCTTCAATAACAACATTCTTTTGTATTTCTAACTTCTTTTCTGAGAAATCTAAACCAAGCATTCTGTCAGATTCTAGCCAAAATGCTGTTTCAAGATTTTCTTTTGGCAAAGTAATATAATAGTTTGTCAGATCATTATTTGTAAAAGCATTATTCTCACCACCAACCAATTGTAAAGGATTATCAAATGAAGGAATATTAATACTTCCTTCAAACATCAAATGTTCAAATAAATGCGCAAATCCGGTTCTTTCAGGATTTTCATCACGAGCTCCTACATTATATAATAAATTAAAAGCAACAATATTTGTTGATGGATCATTATGAACAATAACTCTTAAACCATTATCTAAAGAAAACCTTTCAAATTTTATCATAGTTTATGTTGTGATTTTAATAGTTACAAACTTAATTAAATAAGTAGATGGAAATATTTTATTTACATAAATCTTTAT
>CAZPMA010000037.1:0-29328 GCA_964587535.1 uncultured Bacteroidales bacterium | reverse complement strand
CACCCATGTTAATTTGGGGTTTTAAGAGAATTAGAGAAAATAATGCGGGTTTTTTAATAACTAAATTTAATAAAAATACATTTTATGATTATATCAACAATATTTGGAGTACTATCTGTAGCTGTAATGACTACTATAGCTGCTGCTTCAGCTTTTGTGTTTGGTGGTTTTATCTCTTATTTTATTTGGGATAAAGCCTTAAGCTCAAAAAGTAAGAAGATAGTTAAGGAAGCAGAGACAGAAGCAGAGGTAATAAGAAAGGATAAGATCTTACAAGCAAAAGAAAAATTCCTTCAGTTAAAGAGTGAGCATGAAAAAGAAATGAATGAGCGCTCAAATAAAGTTGTAGCTGCTGAAAATAAATTTAAACAAAAAGAATTAACTCTTTCGCAAAAGTTTGAAGAGAACCAAAGGAAAAAGAAAGAACTAGACGCAATAAGAGATAACTTGCAGATACAAATGGATTTGGTTGAGAAAAGAAGTGAAGAACTTGACAAAATGCATAAACAACAAGTGGAACAGTTGGAAGCAATTTCAGGATTATCTGCAGAAGAAGCAAAAGATCAGTTAATAGAATCTTTAAAAGCAGAAGCAAAAACGGAAGCAATGTCTGAAATAAATGAAATTATGGAAGAAGCTCGAATGACTGCAAATAAAGAAGCTAAGCGTATTGTGGTACAAACTGTTCAGAGAGTTGCAACAGAAACAGCTGTTGAAAATTCTGTAACTGTATTTAATATTGATAACGACGAAATAAAAGGTCGTATTATTGGACGTGAAGGTAGAAATATTAGAGCGTTAGAAGCTGCAACAGGAGTGGAAATTATTGTTGATGACACACCTGAAGCAATTATTTTATCAGCATTTGATCCTGTAAGAAGAGAAATAGCAAGATTAGCATTACACCAGTTAGTAACTGATGGTAGAATTCACCCTGCTAGAATTGAAGAAGTAGTTCAAAAAACACAAAAGCAAATTGAAGAAGAGATTGTTGAAGTGGGAAAAAGAACCGCAATCGATCTAGGTGTTCATGGATTGCATCCTGAAATTATCAGATTAATTGGTAAAATGAAATATCGTTCATCCTATGGGCAGAACTTGTTACAACACTCGCGCGAAGTGGCTAATTTATCAGCTATTATGGCTTCAGAGTTAGGATTAAATCCAAAATTAGCTAAACGCGCAGGTTTATTGCATGATATTGGTAAGGTACCGGATGATGAGCCAGAATTACCACACGCAATCTTAGGTATGAAAATAGCCGAAAAGTTTAAAGAAAAACCTGAAGTTTGCAATGCAATTGGTGCACACCATGATGAAGTTGAGATGACATCTCTTATTTCTCCTATCGTTCAGGTTTGTGATGCTATCTCAGGTGCAAGACCTGGTGCAAGAAGAGAAGTTGTTGAATCGTATATTAAGCGATTAAAAGATCTTGAAGAATTAGCATTATCGCACCCCGGAGTGATGAAAACATATGCTATTCAAGCAGGTAGAGAATTAAGAGTAATTGTTGGAAGCGATAAGGTGAGTGATGCTGATGCAGAAAAGATTTCATTCGAAATTTCACAAAAAATTCAGAATGAGATGACTTATCCGGGACAAATAAAAATTACCGTAATTAGAGAAACCAGAGCAATAAATTACGCGAAATAATAGTTTATTGATATTAATAAAAGCCCTAACGTGTTAGGGCTTTTTTGCTTTGCTTTTTTATGTTAATTTAGTACAAAAATTGATATATGAACATTACAATGGTTGACCTTAAGGGGCAGTATGATAAAATAAAAACAGAAATAAATAGCGAGATTCAAAAAGTTATTGATAATACCGCTTTTATTAATGGCCCAAAAGTAAAGGAGTTTGCTGAAAACCTTTCAAAATATTTAGGTGGAGTACACCTTATTCCATGTGCCAATGGAACTGATGCTCTACAGATTGCTTTAATGGCATTGGACCTTAAGCCAGGTGACGAAGTTATTTTACCGGTACATACTTATGTTGCAACGGCTGAAGTAATTGCTTTATTAGGATTAAAACCTGTTTTTATTGATGTAGAATCGGAATATTTTAATATTGATATTAGTCAGATTGTGAAGAAAATTAGCCCAAAAACAAAAGCAATTGTTCCTGTCCATTTATATGGACAGTGTGCAGACATGGAACCATTAATGGAAATAGCTAAAAAGCATAAACTATTTGTTGTTGAAGATACTGCACAAGCAATTGGAGCTAAATACTCTTTTAAAAATGGTGAGAAATATTTTGCAGGTACAATTGGTGATATTGGAACTACATCATTTTTTCCTTCTAAAAATCTGGGTTGCTATGGTGATGGTGGAGCTTTATTTGTTAAAAATGAAGAAATCGCAAAGAAATGTAAAATGATTGCAAATCATGGGCAGAGTATTAAATATCATCATGATTTAATAGGTTGTAATTCAAGATTAGATAGCATTCAGGCTGCAATTTTAGATGTAAAACTTAAGTATTTGGATGAATACATTAAATCGAGACAAGATGCAGCAAATAGATATGACAAGTTGTTGGAAAAAATGAAAGAGATTGAAACGCCAAAGCGATTTGTAAAGTCTACACATGTGTTTCATCAATATACGATAAAGCTTAAAACCAAAGAACTGAGGGATGGATTAAAGGATTATCTGAATGAAAATGAAATACCATCCATGATTTATTATCCTGTTCCATTGCATAAACAAAAAGCATATATAAAAAATGACAATGAAAGATTCCCTGTAACAGAAGACTTGTCAGAAACTGTTTTATCCTTGCCAATTCATACAGAATTAACATATGAAGAGCAGGTATATATAAGTACAATGATTAAAGAATTTTTATACAAAGAATAATGGATTATTTTGCACACGAAACAGCCGTTATTGATGATGGTTGCTCAATAGGTAAAGGAACAAAAATTTGGCACTTTACTCATATAATGCCAAATTGTAAAATTGGCAATAATTGTAATATAGGTCAAAATGTGGTTGTTTCTCCCGATGTTGTCTTAGGTGATAATGTGAAAGTACAGAATAATGTTTCGATTTACACAGGTGTAATTTGTGAAGATGATGTATTTTTAGGTCCTTCCATGGTTTTTACTAACATTACGAATCCTAGAAGTGCAGTGATCCGAAAAAATAAATATGAGAAAACAATTGTAAAAAAAGGAGCTTCAATTGGAGCAAATGCAACAATCGTTTGTGGCAATGATATAGGCGAGTTTGCTTTTATTGGTGCTGGAGCTGTGGTAACTAAAAGAGTAAAGCCATATGCTTTAATTGTTGGTAATCCGGCAAAACAAGTCGGTTGGATGAGTGAGTATGGACATCGTTTAAATTTTAATGAAAATGGTATAGCTATTTGCCCCGAAAGTAAAGAAAAATATAAATTAGAAAATGATTTTGTAAATAAACTGGATTAGATATTAAATGTTATAATAAAACTGATATTACATAGGTTTATTTACAATGTAATTAATAACTTTGTCCTACAAAACAGGAAAATATGACTCAAAATAATAAAAACTTTGCCCTAATTGGTGTTGCAGGATATATTGCCGAGCGACATTTAAGAGCAATCAAAGAAACTAAAAACAAATTAGTAGCTACTTTAGATAAATTTGATTGTGTTGGTAAAATTGACAGTTACTTTCCTGAAGCTGACTTTTTTACGGAATATGAGCGTTTTGATCGCCATGTGGATAAGCTAAAAAGAGAAAAAATATACATCGATTATGTAAGTATTTGTACTCCAAATTATCTGCATGATTCACACATTCGTTTTGCACTAAGACAGGGCGCAGATGCAATTTGTGAAAAACCTGTAGTTCTAAATCCATGGAATATTGAAGCGTTACAGGTAATCGAAAAGGAAACAGGCCAAAAAGTTAATAATATATTGCAATTAAGATTGCATCCATCAATTATCGAATTAAAAAAGAAAATTGAAAATGGCCCTAAGGATAAAATATATGATATTGATTTAACATATATCACATCTCGTGGTAATTGGTATTTTATTTCCTGGAAAGGTGATATTCAAAAATCAGGTGGTGTTGCAACAAATATTGGAGTGCATTTTTTTGACATGCTTGGCTGGATATTTGGTGATGTGAAAGAAAATATTGTTCATGTATCTGAAGAATCAAAAGCGGCTGGTTATTTAAAACTTGAGAAAGCAATCGTAAGATGGTTTTTAAGTGTAGATTCTGATGATCTGCCAAAAGAGATAAAAGAAAAAGGTCAAAGAACTTTTAGATCAATTACTGTTGAAAACGAAGAAATAGAGTTTAGTGGTGGTTTTACTGATCTGCATACTCTAACGTATCAGGAAATTCTTAAAGGTAATGGATTCGGATTAGAAGAAACAAAAAGATCTATTGAAACAGTTTATAATATAAGAAATTCTTCTCCCATTGGATTAAAAGGAGATTATCATCCATTTTGTAAAAATAATAAGAACAATGTATAATAAATTATTTAATAAAGAAGCTAAATTAGCTGTTATTGGATTAGGATATGTTGGTTTACCAATTGCTTTAGAATTTGCAAAAAAAATTCCTGTTATAGGATTTGATATTAAGCAGGATAGGGTTGATATGATGAAAAATAAGATTGATCCTAGTAGAGAACTGGATTCAGAAGCATTTGATAATTGCGATATTAAGTTTACATCAGATATAGACGATTTAAGAGAAGCCAGTTGCTATATTGTGGCTGTTCCAACTCCAATTGATGAGCACAATTTACCTGATCTCACTCCTGTTTTAAAAGCATCTGAAACTGTAGGGAAAGTTTTGAAAGAAGGAGATTATGTTGTTTATGAGTCAACAGTATATCCAGGAGCTACTGAAGAAGACTGCATTCCTGTTTTAGAAAAAGAATCAGGATTAAAATATATTGAACAGTTTAAAGTTGGATTTTCGCCAGAAAGAATAAATCCCGGAGATAAGGTTAATACATTAACTACAATTGTGAAAGTAACATCTGGTTGTGATGAAGAATCTGCTGAAAATATTGCTAAGATATATGAATTAGTAATTAAAGCCGGAGTGCATAGAGCAAGCTCTATAAAAGTTGCTGAAGCATCCAAGATTATTGAAAATACACAAAGAGATTTAAATATTGCTTTTATGAATGAACTTTCTATTATTTTTAATAGAATGTGTATTAATACCTATGAAGTTTTGGAAGCTGCAGGAACTAAATGGAATTTCCTAAAATTCTTTCCAGGACTAGTTGGTGGACACTGTATTGGTGTTGACCCTTATTATTTATTACATAAAGCTAAGCAATTAGGATACCATCCACAGATTATAAATGCAGGAAGATTTATTAATGATTCAATGGGTGGTTACATTGGAAAGCAAATCGTTAAGAAGTTAGTAAAAGCAGAAAAATATATCCAGGAGTCCCGGGTGTTAATTATGGGTGTGACCTTCAAAGAAGATGTAAGTGATATTAGAAATTCTAAGGTTGTTGATTTATACAGAGAACTTCTCTCATATGGAGTTGAAGTGGATGTAATAGATCCATATGCCGACCCTAAGGAAGTTAAAGAAGAATACCAATTTGATTTAAAAGATAAAGCTTCAGGTAAGTATGATGTAATTATCGCGGCAGTGAGTCATGATAAATTTAAGAACATGGAAGAATCTGATTTTATGGTATTAGCTAATGATAAAGCTATATTTGTTGATATAAAGGGTATTTATAGAGAGAAAATTAAAAACTTAACTTATTGGAGTTTATAGATAATCTAAAATAATTAAGATCCTACCTTAATGAAAAAGATAAAAAATATTTGTTGTATTGGAGCAGGTTATGTTGGTGGTCCAACAATGGCAGTAATTGCGCTTAAATGTCCGGAGATTAAAGTAAATGTAGTGGATATAAACCCACAAAGAATAGCTGCCTGGAACGATGAAGATTTAGATAACCTACCAATTTTTGAACCAGGATTAAAAGAAGTTGTTGCTGAAGCTCGTGGAAGAAATCTATTTTTTTCAAATGATATTGAAAAAGCAATTGACGAAGCCGAGATGATTTTTATGTCGGTAAATACTCCTACTAAAGATTATGGTAAAGGTAAGGGTATGGCTGCTGACTTAAAATATATTGAGTTAAGTGCACGAAAAATCGCAGAAGTTGCAAAAGATGATAAAATAGTTGTTGAAAAGTCTACATTACCTGTTAGAACAGCTGAAGCTATTAAAGACATATTAGATAATACAGGGAATCATGTTAATTTTCAGATACTATCAAATCCAGAGTTTTTAGCTGAGGGTACGGCAATTAATGACTTACTGAATGCAGATAGAGTATTAATTGGTGGTGAACAGTCTGAAGCAGGACAGGAAGCAATGGATGCTTTGACTGATATTTATGCGCATTGGATGCCTAAAGAAAGAATTATACAAACGAATGTATGGTCTTCAGAGTTGTCAAAATTGACAGCAAATGCATTCCTTGCTCAAAGAGTTTCGTCAATAAATTCACTATCAGCTTTATGTGAAAAAACGGGTGCCGATGTTGATGAAGTTGCACGAGCAATAGGAGCTGACTCAAGGATTGGTTCAAAGTTCTTAAAAACTTCGGTCGGCTTTGGTGGTTCTTGTTTTCAGAAAGATATTTTAAACCTTGTTTATATATGTAAAACCGTAGGTTTACAAGAAGTTGCTGATTACTGGGAGCAGGTAATAATAATGAATGATTACCAAAAAAGGCGTTTTGCTGATAACATTATTAGAACCTTATATAATACAGTATCGGGTAAAAAGATTGCATTTTTAGGTTGGGCTTTCAAAAAAGACACAAACGATACTCGGGAAACAGCAGCAATGTACGTAGCGGATATCTTAATGGATGATAAAGCTGAAATATCCGTGTTTGATCCAAAAGTTAAGCATGAGCAAATGTTTGCTGATGTTGATTATCTTAACTCAAGATCAGAAAAAGAAAATAGAGAATTACTTAAACCAACCGAAAATCCTTATAAAGCATGTGAAAATGCTCATGCAATTGCAGTTTTAACCGAATGGGATGAATTTAAGGATTATGACTGGCAAAGAATCTACGATAATATGATGAAGCCTGCCTTTGTTTTTGATGGAAGGAATATCCTTGATAGAAAGAAAATGAAAAAGATAGGTTTTGAATTTTATGGAATAGGTAAAAAATAAATGTATTATTATGAAAGGTATTGTTCTAGCCGGTGGTTCAGGCACTAGATTATATCCTATAACTAAGGGTGTATCGAAACAGTTATTGCCAATTTATGATAAACCAATGATCTATTATCCTATATCAGTATTAATGTTAGCTGGGATCCAAGATATTTTAATCATATCAACTCCTGATGATTTACCAATGTTTAAAAAATTACTTGGATCAGGAGAAGAACTTGGAATTAACTTTGAATATGCTGAACAGCCTTCACCTGATGGATTAGCACAAGCGTTTATCATAGGAGAAAAATTTATTGGGAATGATGATGTATGTTTAGTACTAGGTGATAATATTTTTTACGGTCATGGTTTTACAGATTTATTAGAGAAATCAATAAACAATGTAAAAAACGATAAGTTTGCTACTATTTTTGGATATTATGTAAAAGATCCACACAGATATGGAGTTGCTGAATTTGATCAACAAGGAAATGTTATATCTGTAGAAGAAAAGCCTAAGAATCCAAAATCAAATTATGCTGTTATTGGACTTTATTTTTATACCAATGAAGTTGTGCAAATTGCAAAAACTATTAAACCATCGGCAAGGGGAGAGCTTGAAATTACTACTGTAAACCAGGAATATCTTAAAAGAGGAAGGTTAAAGGTTGAACTAATGGGACGTGGATATGCATGGTTAGATACAGGAACTCACGAATCTCTTTTAGATGCTGGTAAATACATTGAAACAATAGAAGTTAGGCAAGGATTAAAAATTGCTTGTTTAGAAGAAATTGCTTATTTCAAAAAGTATATCAATAAAGATCAGTTAAAAAAATTAGCTGAGAACTTAGCTAAAAATCAATATGGCGAATATTTAATGAATATTGCCAAATAAGTAATTTAAAATAAGGCTTATGTTAAAGTAAATTTAAAGCACACTATACAAATTCTTCATATCTTCAATCTTATCAGGGTAACCTAGTTTCTCGTAAGAATAAACTAAGTTTTTGATAAGATTTTTTATTATAGTGATATTTGAGCACGGTTTGTAATAAATGTCTTTTTGTTCGATTTTTTGTTGATTTAAAAAATAATCAATTTCTCTTTTACCTAAAACGGTACCTTTATTATAAGGGTTAATGTAAAACAAAATTTCATCTTCATAAGGCTTATTTAGATTAAACTCATCTAAATAAGCCAGAATGAAATTACGTGGCATTGTAACTCCATAAATAGGAATATCAAGCTGTTGAGCTAGTGATATATATATTATTCCAAGTGTGATTGGATTTCCTTTCTTTGTTTCAAAAACATGATTTAAGAAAGAATTTTGCGGAGCAAAAAAATTGGAGTTATTTCCTGAAAATTCGTGAATATTATAGAAAATGTGATTTAATACCCGAACTTTTTCTAAAGCAGTTAAATTAGTGCTAATTTCAAGCCAGGCATCTTGTTTTATTTTGTTAAATGAATCTATAATGGTTTCATATTTTAAATCAGGATATTGGTACTTTGCAATTAAAAATGCACCTTTCAATAAATCTGTCGAATTATTATCTTTCCAATCTTCAAGCTGTTTTATAGTTGAAGTAAACTGGATTTCCTGAATTAAATTTTCAATTCTTTCTTGTAATACTTGATTTAGTGAAGTTTCCCATGCTTTTTCAAGCTCAGGAATAATATCTTCACCTTGTTTTAATATATTTTGAGCAACATGCATAAATACTTCATCACTGGGATCATCCAGTAATGCAAGAAGAGCTTTTATTTTATTTGCTTTGTTCACTTTTTATGCAGTTAATCTTTCTAAAACAATTTTAATTAATTTTTCAATAATAGGTTTGTAATCTTTGCTATATTCTCCCTTCAGTCTGTTAGCTATTATAGCACAAATAGTAATTGCATTATGGCCAAGTAATTTAGAAAGGCCAAAAATTGCAGAACTTTCCATTTCATAATTGGTAATCTTTTGTCCTTTTAATTCAAACGACTCTATTTTATCGTTTATTTCAGGATCAATAATGGGTATTCTTAACTTTCGACCTTGTGGGCCATAAAAGCCTGGTGCAGAAATAGTAATTCCTTTTCTCATATCATCACCATAAAGCTTATTAATTAGATCTTCAGATGCATCAACCACATATGGAGAAGGTAATAAGTAATTCCATTGAACATGATACTTAAATGCAAACTCAAAATCGAGATCAGAAACTTCATTACGACCTTGATAAAAATTTAATAATCCATCGAAACCAATTGATCGTGCACTCATTAAAAATGAATCTACGGGTATATCTTTTTGTAAAGCACCTGATGTTCCTATACGTACCAGATTAAGTGTTCTGTGTTCTTTATTTTGAGATCTTGTTTTCAGGTTAATATTTGCAAGGGCGTCAAGCTCATTAACTACAATATCGATGTTATCTGTACCAATCCCGGTTGAAATCACTGAGATTCTTTTGCCATTGTAAGAACCGGTTACTGTATAAAATTCCCTATTTTGTTTTTTTAACTCAATACTATCAAAATTTGAAGCAACAACTTCAACTCTACCAGGGTCTCCTACAAGAATAATATCGTCTGCTATATCTTCTGGAAGTAAATGCAAGTGAAAAATGCTTCCATCCTTATTAATGATTAATTCCGATTCTCTAAATTCCATAATTCCTTCCTTTCACTTTAATTAGGACTCCAAATCTATTTAAAATATATCAAAAGCGCAATAAAGAAAAATGAACAGCCCATAATTAATTCTAATGTTACCTGTTGATAACAGTAATTTTTACTTTCAATAATACCTTAGTAAGGAATATATTCTAAAAGCAAATGATTTTCTTTTGTGAGAGATATGTTTTACCTTTATTCGCCTAGAAAATTATTAAACAAAAATTATAATTATGAAAAAGGTCACAACAACAATTTGGATTTTAGTTGCAATAGGATTTCTTATTGTAATACTAATAAGTAGCTCATCATTTATAACAATTAAGCCTGGAGAAAGGGGAGTTATCTTTAGAAAATTTACATCAGGACTGGATAGAGAAAATATTTTTCAACCTGGATTTCATGTAATAGCTCCATGGAATGAAATGTATGTATATAACGTAAAGGAGCAAAATAGCGAAGAAGGTATGGACGTATTAGATAAAAATGGTTTGTCAATTAACATGGATGTTTCTATACGTTTTAATCCTAAGTATGATAGAATTGGTTACTTGCATGAAAAGTTTGGTGTTGATTATATCAGGCAATTAATTATTCCTGAAGCCAGATCTACTGTACGACGTGTTGCTGGTAGATATACGGCAGAAGAAATATATTCAACAAAACGCAGTGAGCTTGAAAGTGCTATTATAGCAGAAACTGCTGAAGTGTTAGGAGTAAATGAGATTGAAATGAAAGCCTTGCTAATTAGATCAATTAATTTGCCAGAGCAGATAAAAGTTGCTATTGAAAATAAGTTAAAACAAGAGCAAGAAGCATTGGCATATCAGTATAAACTTGAAAGAGAAAAATCAGAAGCTGAACGTAAAAAGATCGCAGCTGAAGGCGAAGCTAGGGCAAATAAAATTATTAACAGCAGTTTAACTACAAATCTTCTTAGGATGCGTGGTATTGAGGCAACAATAAAATTATCTGAGTCACCTAACTCAAAAGTTATAATTGTTGGTAGTGGGAAAGATGGCTTGCCATTAATACTGGGAGGAAATAATTAGTAGAGATAAAAGGGGATTAACAATCCCCTTTTTTTTATAATTCTTTTTGAAATATTCTATATCGTTTATAAATCTTACCACCTAATTTTTCTATTTCAGCACGCATCTTTGTGTTTGTTTCCATTATAACATGGCTATCAATTAAATCTAATCCCCTTTCTATTGCTGAATTTAGCATTGCTCTAGCTAGCATAGTGTCAAGACCTAAATTTCGCAGATCACTTTTAACAGCTCCAAGCAATAAATCGAGTTGTTTAGACTTTTTCATAGAACGAAGTATGTGTATAAATCCAAATGGAAATAATTTGCCTTTTGCCTTGTTTATACCATCAGTTATATTAGGCATTCCAATTACATAAGCTACTACATTTGAATTTGTGTCTTCAACTACTTTTATAAACTGAGGATCCAAAACAGGAATATATCTTTTAGCAAAGTCGTCCATTTCTTCTTCCGTAAATGGTACATAGCCAAATATTTCAGTATAAGTGTCGTTCGTTAAACCAAGAACAGGTCTAATATAAGGTTTTAATTGTTTTCGTTTGGTAAACTCTACAATTTTAAAACCATTTCGCACAGGGCGTTGTGCAGCTCTTTCGTATAAAGCAGGAACTTCGTCTGGCGTATTTACTTTATATTCTACAAAGTCCATCTTCTTACTAAATCCTTCTTCTTCAATCATTTTTGCCATATATGGGAGACTGCAATTTGTTACCATCACAGCAGGTTGATCAAATCCTTCAATCAGAAAACCCTGGGGATCTTCATCTGAAAAACCAAATGGACCAATAAGTTTTTGCATCCCTTTTTCTTTAGCCCATTTTTCTACATAACTAATTAAAGCTTTAAAAACTTCCTTATCTTCCCATGTTTCCATAAAGCAAAAACGACCAAAATCTTCCTTATTAATTTCATTATAACGATGATTAATAATTCCCATTATACGGCCAACAACTTTACCATTTTGCCTGGCTACTGCAAGAACTGTATCACAATAATTGAAAGCTTTGTTTTTTTTCGGATCAAATAAAATCCACTCGTCAGAATAAATAGGATAAAGCCAATTTGTGTGGTCTTTATGTATCTTTTCAGGTAAGTAAATAAAATCTTTTAAATCTGATTTTGTTTTAACTTCTACAATTTCTATCATCTTGGTCCGAAGTAAGTAAAACCTATTGTTAAATTTGTGTTAAGATAGAAATAAATCTATTAATTGATAATAAATCAAGTCATTTGTTTTTTCTCAAATAACTTAAAAGAATAATAACCAATATAATAAAAACCTATCCCTGAAATGAATCCGGCTAGTACATCAACTATGTAGTGTGCTTTAAGATACACAGTAGACAAAGTGAGTATTACTGAAACAAGAATAAGATATTTAAAAAAGGGTTTAAAATGTTTATATATTAAAATTAATAAGATAATTGTTATTCCTATATGTGAACTTGGGAAAGCACCAGTTTGAGTTTCAGCAGTCTCAATAACAATTCTCATTATCTTATCAAAAAGAAAACCTTCCGGAACTGAGGTTAATGTTACATCAAAATAGAATTGTGGACCGATACTAGGTAATAGAAAAAATAGTATATAGTAAAAAGAAAAAGACAGAATGATAATAAACATTGATCTTTCAAATTTATCTTGTTCTTTCAAGTAAAAAAGTAAAGGCACAGCGAATATTATTAGATAATAAGAAAAATATCCAAAGTGCATAAGTTCACTAAACCATTGATTTGAAATAAGCTTTGAGAATTCTATTGATGGTTGTATTCCGAAAATAAACCCTTCTAGTTGGACTAAATAGGAATCAAAAGGAGAGAATATTAATTGATTAAAATACCCGGTTTCGCTGTAAAAAAAACTTAATAAAACCAGTGGATAGAAGTTACGAAGAAATTGAATAAACTTATTTTGATCACTGTAATAAACTATAAGTAAAGAAAATAAAATAACAACAAATCTTAAAATCAAATGATTCCACATATGCTCTAATTGATTATATCCAAATGAGATATAGATTCCTGTGATCAGGCAATAACTAATTATGATATAATCGAAGGATTTTAGTTTAGATATTAGTTGCTTCATTTTATAAAACTTAGGTACGAATATAAAAAAAAGTGTCATGAAAAAATTCATGACACTTGATTTATTTTTTTAGATACTTTATCTGTTTTTTTCTGCAAAATCTCTTCCGGCTCTTAAAGCTTCAAGATTTACATTAACAATGTCTTCACCTTTACGCCCGAAAATTTTACGAATACCTTCTTCGAAACTTTCGAAAGAAATGTTAAAGAAAGGCGATGCTGCACCTAACATTACAATATTTGATGATCTTTTTGAACCAATTTCAGTAGCAATTGAATCAGCATCGATAGCGATAAATTTCTTTTGTTTTTTGATTTCTGCTAATACATCTCCTAATTCAGGATAATTAGGAATATTTACATAAGGAGTTGTATTTGTAACTACCCAACCATCTTTACTTAAATAAGGTAAATATCTTAAAGATTCCATTGGCTCAACAGAAAGAATAATGTCTGCAGCTCCCATTGGAATTAGGTCTGAAGCAATAGGCTTATCAGAGATGCGCATATTTGACTGAACTGCACCACCACGTTGACTCATACCATGTACCTCGGCTTGTTTTAAATAAAGATCGTTATGTAAAGCAGCCATACCAATTGTTGCAGCAATTGATAAAATTCCCTGACCACCAACACCTGCTAATATTATATCTGTTTTCATGATTTTTCTTTTTATTTTTTTTTGATAATTCTGATTATTTAAGATTTAATGTTTTTAGCTGCTCAGCAAGTTTTTTGTTTTTCATTGTTTGAACACACTGACGACGTGGTATAATAACCGATACGCCGTTGTAAGCTAATTCATCTTTCATAATCTGAACCATTTCGTCCATATTTTTCTTTGTTGGTCTGAAAACTTTAATATGATCAGGATGAACACCAACACCTTTACATATATCTTCAATTCTTCCAAGAGCTTTAGAATCTTGTCCTCCAGTCATGCCAGTAGTAAAGTTGTCCGAAATAATGATAGTAACCGGACTATTTTCAGAAACACAGTCAATTAAACCGGTAATTCCTGAGTGAGTAAATGTTGAATCACCAATAACTGCTACAGAAGGAACTAAACCTGCATCGGCAGCACCTTTTGCCATGGTAATAGAAGCTCCCATATCAACGCAAGAATTAATAGCATTATATGGAGGAAGTGCTCCTAAGGTATAACAGCCTATATCAGAAAATACTCTACCATCACCATATTGTTCCAAAGCTTCACCTAATGCAGTATATGCATCAATATGACCACAACCAACACACATTGATGGGGGTCGGTTCTTGACAATTTCTGGAATTTCAGCATTTAAAATAGTATCTAACCCTAAAGCTTTAGCAACTAAGTTTGGATTTAATTCACCATCGCGTGGTAATGTTCCATCTAATCTGCCAGAAACAGGAGTTCCAGCTTCCTGGTATCCTTTTAACGTTTCTTCTATAATTGGATAACCTTCTTCAAGAACTAATATTCTATCACATTCTTCAACCATTTTCATGATTTGTTTACGTGGTATAGGATATTGACCAATTTTTAATACAGGATGCTTTAATTCTTTATCCTGGAAATTTTCCATTAAATAGTTAAATGCAATACCTGGAGCAATAATACCTAAGGATTTATCTGAACCATCAAAGTATTTATTGAATTTAGATTCTTCTGATGCTTCTTCTAAAGCAACTTGAATATTTAATAATTTCTTATAGTTTCTGCGTGCAATTGATGGAAGCAATACAAATTGACGTAAATCTGAAGGAAATGAATTTTTATTTTCAGGTTTTTGTTCCAAGGTTTGAACACCTGCACGAGAGTGTGCTAAACGTGTTGTTACTCTTAATAATACAGGAAGTTTGAATTTTTCTGATAGTTCAAATCCGTGATACGACATTTCGTAAGCTTCTTGCTGATCTACAGGCTCTAGCATTGGAATCATCGCGAAATTTCCATAGAATCTTGAGTCTTGTTCATTTTGCGATGAGTGCATTGATGGATCATCTGCTGAAACAACTATTAAACCACCATTTACTCCTGTTATTGATGAATTAACAAAAGCATCCGCAGCAACGTTTAATCCAACGTGTTTCATACAAACCATAGCACGTTTTCCTGCATAAGACATTCCTAATGCAGATTCCATTGCTGTTTTCTCATTTGCCGACCACTGACTATGAATATTTTTTTCTTTTGCATACTTAGATGCTTGCACATACTCAGTAATTTCAGTTGACGGAGTTCCCGGATAAGCATATATTCCTGATAATCCACCATCAAGAGCTCCTTGAGCTATTGCTTCATCACCTAATAAAAGTAATTTTTGCATAGTATATTAGATTTTAATTTTTTAAAAATTATTTCAGTTAAGCAAATGTAGTGTTATTTTTATTAATTGTCCAAAAAATCAATGTTTTTAATAACATATTTATATTAAAATGAAACATTAAGTTACATATTGTAAGTTGTGGGTTTTAAATTTACAATCTCATAAAATGTTTGAATAATAGGTGATTGGTGATATTTTATTTTTTGCACTGAAATTGAAAACGAAAATGAAGCCTAAATCAATTAAGTTTTGTTCTAAATTCTAACAAATTAAATATGATTAATGATAAATTGTTATAATAATTTTCCTATTCCCTCCATGATTTCTAAATTCACATAAATAGATTCCCTGCCACATACCTAAATTAAGCTTGTTGTTTGTAATTGGAATCGTAAGTGATTGTCCGTAAGCAGATGCCTTTATATGAGCTGCCATATCGTCGGGGCCTTCCATGGTATGTGTAAAAATAATATCACCATCCGGAATCAGTTTATTTGTAAAATTCTCAAAGTCTACTAATACAGAAGGATCTGCATTTTCATTTATAGTAAGTGCTGCTGATGTATGTTTAATAAATATATTCATAATACCCTTTTCAGGTAATTCATCTATATTATTGTTTATTAAATGCGTAATTATATGATATCCTCTTTTAAATGCTGGTAATATTAATTCGTATTGCTTTATCATGGTGCGTTGGTATTGTATTAATTAATTCAGAAATAAATTTATTGAAATTTTTCTAATCAAGCAGAAAGAATTAGTTTTGACTTTCTTAAAATTAGTAAAATAAATAATCACTTTTACTGTTTTAAGTATAGTTAAGCTTTTTATTCAGATGAAATTAAGACTAGTTTTAACTTTCTTTTTATTAGCAATTAAACTTAATATTTTTGCCCAAAATGTAACATCTTTGGATGGTATTGTTATGGACAAAGAAGGAAATCCAATAGAATCTGCTCACGTTAGGAATATGTATAACAACACTGGGGTTATCTCAGATATGCATGGGGCTTTTTCATTAAAAATACCTACCAATAAAAAAGTTTTCATACAGGTTTCATGTATTGGATATCAGCCAAAAAGTTTTGACATAACATCTACAATAGATAGTTTACATAATTTTAAAATCATATTAACTGAAGCAATTAGTAATATTGATGAAGTATCAATTGTAGGACAATTATCACCTGAAAGTAATTTAATAAAGTTAGAAGCAAAACATTTAGCATTAAATCCTGATTTGTCAGGCAACCTGGAATCTTTAATAAAAACAATGCCCGGAGTTTCATCAAATACAGAATTGAGTTCACAATATTCAGTACGTGGTGGAAATTATGATGAAAATTTGATTTATGTAAATGATATTGAGATATATAAGCCCATGTTGGTTCGGTCTGGACAGCAAGAGGGATTAAGCTTTTTAAATTCAGATATGGTTTCATCGATTCAGTTTTCTGCTGGAGGATTTGAATCTATATTTGGTGATAAAATGTCATCTGTTCTGGATATTAGATACAATAAACCTATTGAATTTTCAGGTTCTGCTACAATGAGTTTACTGGGTGGTGCTTTGCAGTTTGAAGATATATCAGAGAATGGAAAATTCACATACAATATTGGTGCACGATATAAAACATCAAAGTATATATTAAATACATTAGAAACAAAAGGTGATTATAACCCTAATTTTTATGATTTTCAATCTTACCTAAGCTATAAGATTAGCAATAAGCTTGATTTTGATTTTTTAGCTTATTATGCTTTAAACAGCTACAATTTTATACCTAAGGATAGAGAAACTTCATTCGGAACGGTTAAAGAAGCGCTAAGCCTGAAGATATTTTATGATGGTAATGAAGAAGATAAATTTGAAACCTACATGGGAGCGTTTACTACAAATTATAATCCAAATGAAAATGTTTCTTTAAAATTTATATTATCATCATTTAGAACAATTGAGCAAGAAACATATGATATTGAAGGAAGTTATTACTTGAATGAGTTAGACAATACCATAGGTTCTGAAACTTATGGAGATAGTATTATGAATATTGGAGCAGGTACTTTTTTAAATCATGCACGAAATTATCTGACTGCACATGTTTATTCGGCATCATTTAAAGGAGGTTATTATACTTCTACTAATAAATTGAGATGGGGAGTAAAATATAAATATGAAACCATTGATGATCAAATGAGTCAATGGAAAATGATTGATTCAGCAGGTTTCTCAAAGCCATATAATGGTGAAACAATTGAATTGTATGAGAGCACTCATGCAAATAACTTAATTATCAGTAATAGGATTAATACATTTATTCAGAACACACATAACTTTATTTTAAAAAATAATTCAGAGCTTTTTGTTAATGTAGGAGTAAGGGCAAATTATTGGGATTTTAATAAGGAGTTTTTTGTAACTCCACGTTTGTTGTTATCCTATAAACCTGATTGGCAGAAAGATGCATTATTTAGATTTTCTTCCGGTTTATATTACCAACCTCCTTATTTTAAGGAAATGAAAAATCCTGAAGGTGATATTAATGAAGATATAAAATCGCAAAAATCAATACATTTTGTGCTGGGAAACGATTTAATTTTTAATGCATGGAACAGGCCTTTCAAATTAACAACTGAGATATATTACAAAGTATTAAGGGACATTATTCCATACAAAGTTGATAATGTACATATTGAATATTCAGGATACAATATGGCAAAGGGTTATGCATTGGGTATTGACTTTAAAGTTAATGGAGAATTTGTTCAGGGTATTGAATCATGGGCAAGTCTTTCCTTAATGCAAACAAAAGAAATGATTGATAATGTTGATGAGAATGGAAATCATATAAAAACGGATTATTATCCACGTCCAACCGATCAATTAATAAATTTTAGCTTATTTTTTCAGGATTATCTACCTATGAATCCTTCATTCAGAATGAATCTAAGCCTTCATTATGGAACAGGTTTGCCTTTTTCATCACCAGAGAAGGATAAGTATGATCAGACGTTTAGAATGGAAGCCTATAAAAGAGTTGATTTGGGTTTCTCAAAAGTCATAATTAAAGATGATCAGGTATTTGAAAAATCCACTTGGTTAAATGTAATTAATGATATGTGGTTAAGCATAGAAATATTCAATTTACTTGATATCAACAATACCATTTCTTATATGTGGATTAAAACCGTAAATAATCAATCAGGACAAGCAACTCAATATGCTGTTCCTAATTATCTAACTTCTCGAAGAGTTAACCTAAAATTAACTGCAAAATTCTAGATAATAGCAATTAATTAGTAACTTAGATTGATAAAATAAATTAATTTATGTTTACAGAAAAGGACCTTGATCAAATTCAAAGTAAAGGTTTGAATATAAGCAAAATTGAAACTCAAATTGATTATTTTAAGAATGGATTTCCTTTCATTCAATTACATAAACCTGCATTGATTAATGATGGGATTAAAAAACTTACTCAGGATGAAGTTTTTGCTTACAGCAAACTGTATGATGATCTAAAATTTAATGCTCTTAAGTTTGTTCCTGCCTCTGGAGCTGCATCGAGAATGTTTAAATTTCTACTTGAATTTTATGAGACCGGAGAAGTTAATAGTGAAGTAGTTTATTTTTTTGAGAACATTAAAAACTTTGCTTTTTACGAAGAATTAGAAAAAGTGATTAATGCCTATGATGTATCAGTGGATCAATTAATTGAAAAGAAACAGTATAATAAGATTCTCGATTTCTTTTTATTTGATAAAGGATTAAATTATAGTCAAAAGCCAAAAGGAATTTTGCAGTTTCATAAATATTCAAATGAAGTAAGAACTGCATTTGAAGAACATTTGGTTGAAGGAGCAGAATATTCTAAAGCTGAGAAAGATGTTAATATTCATTTTACAATTTCTCCCGAACACGATAATTTGTTTAAGAATATTTTAAAACAAAAGAAAGCATCGTATGAAAAAAAATATAATGTAAACTTTAATATAAGTTTTTCGCAACAAAAACCTTCTACAGATATGATTGCTGTGGATTTTGACAATAATTTATTCAGAGATAATGATGGGTCACTTTTATTCAGACCAGGTGGACATGGGGCACTGATTGAGAATTTAAAGGATTTAGAAGCTGAAATCATTTTCATTAAAAATATTGATAATGTGGTTCCTGACAGGTTTAAAGAAGATACTGTAAAATATAAAAAAGCTTTAGCAGGAGTATTGATTTCTGTTAGGGATCAGATTTTTTCTTATTTGAATGAGTTGGATTCTAATAATATTACTGATGAAAAGCTAACAGAAATAGAACTTTATATTAAGGAAGAATTGTGTTATAATTTTGAAAAAGAACTAAATAGAGAATCTTTCTTAAAACAACTTAAAATTATTTTAAATAGACCAATACGTGTTTGTGGAATGGTAAAAAATGAAGGAGAGCCCGGTGGAGGACCTTTTTGGGTAAAACATGAAAATGGAATAGTGGACCTTCAAATTGTTGAGTCATCCCAAATAAATACAAACGACTCTAATCAAAATGAAATTTTAAAACGATCAACACATTTTAATCCAGTAGATTTAACTTGTTCAATAAAGAATTACAAAGGAGAGAAATTTGATTTGATTCATTACCGAGATCCTAAGACAGGTTTTATTACAAAAAAATCAAAAGATGGTAAGGATTTAAAAGCTCAGGAATTACCTGGTTTGTGGAATGGTGCAATGGCCAATTGGAATACTATTTTTGTAGAAGTTCCTATTTCCACTTTTAACCCTGTAAAAACAGTTAATGATCTTTTAAGAAAGGAACATCAATAATTTCTTTAAAACATTAATTTTTAAGCTATATAATCATAACTTTGCGGCACTATGCAGATTGGAAAATTTAACAAACTAAAAATAAATAGAACTTCAGATAGCGGTTTATATCTTGTAGATAATTTACTGAACGAAGTATTATTACCAAACGCTTATGTTACACAGGACTTAAAGCTGGGTAATGAAATAGAAGTTTTTATATATAAAGATTCAGAAGATAGAATAGTTGCTACAACAGATAAACCTTTGGTTCAACTGAATGAATTTGCTTTTTTAAAGGTAAAGGATGTAAATAAGTATGGTGCTTTTGTTGATTGGGGTTTACCAAAAGATTTAATGGTTCCGTTCGGTGAGCAAACAACAAAAATGGAAGTAGATAAATGGTATTTAGTCTTTTTAGCTGAAGATGAAGAGACTGAAAGGTTGTTTGGATCTAATAAAGTAAATGACTTTGTATTCTTTACTGATATTGATGTAAAGCAGGGTGATGAAGTTGATCTTTTGCTTTATGAAATGACTGAACTGGGAATGCATGCGATAGTTAATAACCTTTATCGTGGATTAATATTTAATTCTGATATACATAAAGAAATTAAACCCGGAGATAAGCTTAAGGGCTATGTGAAACAGGTACGTGATGATGGTAAAATTGACCTGGTATTGGAACCTATGGGTTACGAAAAAAGTATTGATATAAATACTGAAATTATTATTAAGGCATTAAAAATTTCTGGTGGTCTTTTAGAATTAACAGATAAAAGTTCTCCGGAAGAAATAAAACAACGATTAGGTCTTAGTAAAAAAGCTTTTAAAAAGAGTATAGGAAGTTTGTATAAACAAAGGTTAATAGAAATAAGTGAGAATGGAATTAAACTAATTAAATAATATTTTAGATTCTTTTTTATAAGAATCTAAAATACTACCTGTTTACTGTTTTATCTTACTTTCCCTGATTGACTTAATAATGACCATCCAAAAAGCCAGTTGGTTCCAACCGGATTAATTGCTCCTTTGTAACTTACCTCAGTAAACCATGAATCGGAATAACTAGCTAAATTTGTTGTTACATCACCACTTGGAATAATATCAAAATCTGTTTCTGTAATTTCTATCCCCGGGTCAATGATTGAATTTTCTGAAAGGATAAAGTAATTTTCAAGGGCAGTTTGTTGCGCTGATAATTCATCTCCGGCGTGATTGAATGCAGTTAGCATATCTGAATTTTGATTGCCTTCAATATGATAGAATAAGTTATTTTCAAAAACAAGGTTTGAATTCTCATATTGTGAATAGCTATCGTTAAAACCACTAACATATTCTATTCCAACTGCATTTTTTTGATTATAAAAAATGGAATTAAAATATTTACCTGCTCCGTTATCTTGAAATGTTATTAGTTTTGAAGAAGCTAAGTAGTTATTTCCGATATAAGTTGCATTATAAATTTTAGGTATTGAATAAGGTTGACCATAAATTGGATCGATGCCACCATCATGTTCAGCTAAATTATCTCCAAGCGATGAAGCCTGTATTGCAACAATAAATTGTAATTTACCTTGATATCCCAGATCAAAGTCAAAACCATCGTCGCCACAAAAAGCTGCCGCTAAATATTTGCAGTTAACTGTTCCGCCAAAAAATTCAAAACCATCATCTTCATTTGAAATAACCTCGATATTTTCAATAGTTGTTCCTTTTCCAACGCCCCCAAGGGTTAGTCCGTTTATTTCATTTCCTTCCCCAATGTTTGTTCCGCCATGCCTGATTGAAATATATTGTAGCGTTCCTGAATTATCATTTTCATCTGTTCCTCCATAAATGCCTCTGGTTTCTGAAAATGGAATACCTTCAATAATTGCTTCATTATATTCATTATTTAGTGGAGCATTTCCAAGAATTATTAAACCACCCCATAATCCTCTTGATTCCAATGGCACTGATCCGTCCAGGTCATCTGCTTCAACAGTAAAAATGATTGGTTCATCTGCTGTTCCTTTGGCTATTATTTTTCCACCACGCGCTACTATTAAAGCACTTGCATCTTCACCCTGACCTGTTTTTGCTCTTATAATAGTTCCTTTTTCTATAGTTAAAGTCTGTCCCGGATTAACAAACACAAAACCTTCAATTAAGTATTCCTTGTCATTTGTCCATGTAACTGTTCCTGTGCCACTTCCATCATCTGTTATAGTATTTGAATCATCTAAAATGATGTCACTTTTTCTACAGGAAGAACAAATAAATACTATAAAAAAAGTGATTACTATTAATTTGAGTCTATATAATTTCATATTCAATAGCTTTAAAATTTGTATTCAAGATTCATAAACAAAAATGATTCATTTTCAATGTTTTGTACATAAGGATACCAATCTTGATAGTTTAAGGCAATTTTCACATTTTTATGAGCTGTATATTGTATACCTGTAATTAATGCACTTCCATCTTTATTGATATTCCAGTCGTATTGATCTCCTTCTATGGTATTAGACCATAATTTATCGTACCGTCCAAATAATTCCCATTTTTCGTGAAAACTAAAAGCTCCATATACCGATAAACCATATAAATTATTATCAATCACACACTTATTGTTTTCCTGATAGTTATATTCAACACCTATTCTTGCAGTTTTCTTATAACTATATCCAATAAATGTTGCTATTGTAGTTTGAATTTCTTCTTGCTCGGTATAATCAACATATATTCTTGCAGTAAGACCTTTAAATGGATTTAATGTTATACCAAAGCCTGTTTTATAAGTATTATCAGATTGTAATTGATTATATCCTTCACCATTCATTACTGTAAGGTCGGTAGAAATGTAATCGTTAAATTTATATGATGCTGAAGTTCCCAAATCTGCGCTACTTCCAAATTTATGTTCATCCTGAAACGATTTATATAAGTATCTGTAACCCCAAAATTTTTCTTGCACTTTAAATTGATGTAAATCAATTAAACCATAACTGATAGTTAATTTTTCTTTTTTATAAACTAACGCGGCGTTCTTAAAATAGGCATATCTTTTTAAAATGTCATATGATGATTGTTGTTCTGGACTACCTATATCAAGCTTTATATTTACTGCAAACACTTCGGATATTTGATGCTCATAACCAAAGTAAGCCCTGTCTACTGCAAATGCAGATTCTTGTTCTTCAGCAAAAAGCTGGTAATGAAAATTGCTAAATACTCTACCGTAAACATGCCCTGATTGAATAAAAGTATTTTCTTCCGTTTGTGAGTAAAGGAATTTAGAAAAAAAGACTATGCAGATCAATGCAATTAGAAAAGATCGTTGAAATGTTTTCATTTTAAAGCTCGGATTAGAATTATTTATGCTTGCAATATTATATTAAATTAATATACGTAATATTAAATTAATGTTAAGTTAACAAAACTATTATATTAATTTAATAGTCTGAATTACTCAGAAAAGTACAAGAATGTTTATTATTAGTAATTTTATTTAAATTAATGGCTATCATTCGAACTTTTAATTAAATTCAAAGTTGTTTATTTATTGACAATAGAATTGTATTTTTAGTTTTTAAAACAGAATCTTTAGCATATGATAATTGATAATAAATATTATGACAGGGAGCTTAGTTGGTTAAGTTTTAATTCACGTGTTTTGCAAGAAGCTAAAGATGAGTCTAATCCATTAAATGAGCGTATAAAATTCCTTGGAATTTTTTCGAATAATCAAGACGAGTTTTTCAGGGTTCGTGTAGCAACTATTAGAAGGCTTTTACATTTAAGTTATGAAAGTAATCCTGAAGAAAAAGATCAATTGAAACTTACTTTAGATAATATCATTACTGCAGTAAAAAAACAACAAAACGAATTTGAAAATATATATGAAACCTTATTAAATGAGCTTAAAAGATATAATATCCATAAGCTGAATGAAAAAAAACTTTCGAAAGAGCAAGGAGAATTTGTTGCAAATTACTTTGATAAAAATGTGCATACTCATTTATTTCCAATTATGCTTAGAAATTTTAAAGCAGGAAATACACTTAATGATCGCTCAATCTATTTTGCCATAGAACTTTTAAGATCTGATAAGCCTGAAAAAAATACCTATGCAATAATGGAAATACCAACCAAAAGGGTAAACCGGTTTTTGATATTACCCGAAACGGATGGTAAAAAGTATTTTATTCTGTTGGATGACGTAATCCGCTTTTGCATTGCGAAAGTTTTCGCACGATTTAAGTATGATACTTATAATGCTTATACTTTTAAATTTACCCGAGATTCTGAATTAGATATAGATAATGATGTTTCTAAAAGTTTTTTAGAGATAATGTCGTATAGTCTGGAACAACGAAAAAAAGGAGTTGCTTTAAGATTTGTATATGACAAAACAATGCCACAAGATCTTTTACAAGCTGTTTCAGCAAAACTTAAAATTACTGAGAATGATCAATTGGTAGAGGGTGGAAGGTATCATAATTTTAAAGATTATATGAATTTCCCAAATATGGGAAATAGTTCTATCGAATTTGAAAAAAAACTTCCAATAAAGCACAAATCTATACCCGATGCTGGAAGCATTATAAAAGCAATTAGGAATAAGGATATTATGTTGCATTACCCTTATCAGAACTTTCAGTATATTGTGGATTTATTGCGCGAAGCGAGTATTGACCCTAAGGTTCAGTCAATTAAAATGACCCTATATCGGCTTGCAAATCCATCAAATGTGATTAATGCTTTAATTAATGCTGCAAGAAATGGAAAGCAAGTAACTGTTTTTCTTGAGTTGCAAGCCAGATTTGATGAAGAAGCTAATATTTATTGGTCGGAAAAACTACAACAAAGTGGTGTAAAAGTGCTAACTGGTATACCAGGATTAAAAGTACATAGTAAATTAATACTTATTAAAAGAAAAGAAAAAGAAGGCATCAGACTTTATGCAAATATTGGGACTGGTAATTTTAATGAAAAAACAGGCACCTTATATTGTGATAATGCTTTATTAACTTGTAACAAAAACATAACTTCAGAAGTGGATAAAGTTTTTGGCTTGTTTTTAATGAGTTTTCGCCCTGCCCGTTTTAAGCACATTGTTGTTAGTCCATTCAATAATCGAAAGTTTTTTATTAAAATGCTTCATCAGGAAATTGAAAATGCAAAACAGGGTAAAGAAGCCTGGTGCATTATAAAATTAAATAATTTATCCGATAAGAAGTTAATTAATAAAATGTACGAAGCAAGTAAGGCTGGTGTTAAAATCCAATGTATTATTAGAAGTATTTGCTCATTGGTACCAGGAGTTGAAGGACTTAGTGAAAAAATTAATGTAATTAGTATTGTTGACAGATACCTTGAGCATGCCAGAGTTTTAGTTTTTGCAAATGCAGGAGATGAAAAGTATTTCATTTCATCAGCAGATTGGATGGTTAGAAATTTGGATAACAGGATAGAAGTTACTGTTCCAATTTTAGATCCTGATATCCAGAAAGAATTGAAAGAAATTTTACAAATTCAGCTTAAGGATAACACTAAAGCCAGAATTATTGATAGTGAAATGAAAAATAATTATGTTAGAAACAAGAGCGAAAGAATAAGGGCTCAGGAAGAAATTTCTAATTATTTAAAAAATGCACATAGTTAATTTGTTTATAAAATGATGTTTGCAGCTATCGATATCGGATCAAATGCAGGTAGATTATTAGTAGCTACAGTTATAGAAAATAAAGGAAAACCTATAACAGAAAAAGCTACATTGGTTCGTGTTCCTTTACGTTTGGGTATGGATGTTTTCGAAAAAGGAACTATTTCAAAGGAAAGAGAAGAACTCCTATTAAACACTTTATTGGCGTATAAGCAATTAATGAAAGTTTATACACCTGTTGATTTTGTAGCTTGTGCAACATCAGCAATGAGAGACGCCGAAAACGGACAAGAAGTAATTAACCGAATTAAGAAAAAAACAGGAATAGACTTACTTATAATTGATGGACTAACTGAAGCTAAAATAATTAGTGCCGCCGGGAATGTTAATCTGTATAAACCACATGATTATTCACTTTATATTGACGTTGGTGGCGGTAGTACCGAAATATCCTGTTATCACAAAGATAATTTATTGGCATTAAAGTCTTTTAAGATAGGTACTATTCGATTATTATATGATCTGGTTAAAAAATTGGAGTGGGATGATTTAAAAAAATGGATTTTCGATTTAGATATCAATAATAAAAAAATAAACTGTATTGCTTCAGGTGGAAATATAAATAAGCTTACAAAGCTTTATGGTGATAGACAAAAAAATAACCTCACGCTTAAAGATTTAAATAAAGGATATACTATTTTAAAAGAATTTCCTGTCCAGGAGCGTATTACTAAATTGGGCTTAAGAGCCGATCGTGCTGATGTAATTGTACCGGCAGCAATTATTTTTAGAAAAATAATGAAATGGGCTAAAATTAATGAACTTAATGCACCTAAAATTGGATTAGCGGATGGATTAATTATTGAATTATATAATAAGCAAAAAGGCGAAAACACAATTATACTGTAGCTTTTAGAAGAAAAACTTTCAACTTGGGTTACATTTCCTTAATATTAGTAACCTAAAATTAACATAAACTTAACGTAATCATTATTGCAGCATAATATTCTTATAATATTCGGTGCATACATTTGTATCGTAAACAAATAAGAAAAAATTAAAAAATTAAATACAATGAAAAAGATTACATTAATACTAATAAGTTTCTTCGTAATGTCAGTTTTAACATATGCTGCAAATGAAGAAAGTGCAGGTTCAGAAAGCGCAGTAATGACCACTTCAGTGTCGGGTAAAGTTTTAGATAAAATTACTGGTGAAGCTCTTGTTGGAGTAAAAGTTTCGGTTGAAGGTTCAGAGAAAACTGTTTACACTGATTTTGAAGGCAACTTCGAAATTGAAAATGTACGTCCTGGAAATATTGAACTAACTGCTTCTTATATTTCTTATAAAAAGAAAGTTGAAACAGTAAGTGTTGATTTATCAAAATCAAATTTTATTGACGTAAAAATTGAAAGCATTACAGAATAATGAAATATTTTCCATTTCAAATGAATGCTTAACCCGATCATTTTTGATCGGGTTTTTTATTTCATAGACTTTATTTTGATATGATCTTTTAGTATCTTGCATAAAAAATCAGGTATGAATAAAACGGAACATATCATTAAAATTTTAAAAGAAAATCGTGATTTTATATCACGAGTGATTGATATTGAGTTAAGTGATAAAAATGTTTTAGTATTTGATTTTTCAGATCAAAATACAGAATTATCTGAGATCAATCTAGATGATACAAATGTATTTACTGAATATGTGTTTCATAAATTAAAAAATGAAGATAAAAAAGTTGGTGTAGGTGGATATATGGAAGATCGATTAATTTATAAGCGAAGTAAGCATTTTGATAATGATGGCGAACCCAGAAGCATACATTTGGGAGTTGATTTATGGATGGAAGCGGGAACAGAAATCTTTTCACCTTTACCTGGGATAATTCATAGTTTTAAAAATAATGAAACTTTTGGTGATTACGGACCAACACTTATACTGGAGCATTTGATTGAAGGAGAAATATTTTATACTCTTTATGGGCATTTAAGTTTAGACTCTATACAGGATAAAGAGCCCGGTCAGCAGGTGAGAAGGGGAGATGTTATTGCAAAAATTGGTGACTCAGAAGTGAACGGTAACTGGCCGCCACATCTACATTTTCAGGTTATTACAGATATATTGAATAATTTTGGAGACTTTCCTGGTGTAGCGCCTAAATCAGCAAAAGAATACTACCATAATTTATGTGTAGATCCTAATCTTATTTTAAAGATTAATAAATTAAAATAATTCAAACAATATAAAAAAGAAGCTGCCTTATCCCTGTCAGAGTCAGATTGTGATAAGGACAGCTTCTCAAACTTTAGAATAAACAAGTTATTCTTCAGAATAGTTTTTTTCGTTTATAAGCTTTCCATTTGGATCATACATTTTCCAAACTCCTGACTTTACTCCGTTGATATATTCCATCTCATATCTAAGAGTGCCATTTTCATCCCACACATACCATTTTCCGTGTTTTTCGCCAAGATTATAATTGGCTTCTGCAAGTTTTACTTCAAGTTCATTCCATGTAATCCATGTGCCATGCATCTTACCTTCTTTATAGGATCTTTGTTCGTTTTTTATGCCGTTTTCAAAATAAATATTTGTAAGTCCATCTTGTTTTCCATCTTTGATGCTCATTTCTACACGAATATTTCCCGTTTCGAAAAATTCCTTATAAATACCAGAATATGGTTTATTCTCTTCAGTAAAATATTCTCCGTCTTTTTTGATAATATTCTGAGCTTTGCAACTGTTTGCTAATAAAGCAACAAGTAAAATTAGATATATTGTAAAGTATTTCATGATTGTATGTTTTTATCCACTAATATACATTAATATTTTAATGTGATATAGTTTAAATTGTTATGTAATTAAAATTTAAGACTTAAACTTAAGCTATAGCTTATTCCTTTCTCATTATACGAGTAAATTTGTTCATCTGCATTAAAAGATTCATAAATACTTTTATCTTTTTGATTTAAGATATTTTTTATTTTGAATCCTAATCCTAATCCATTTTTAAATTGCTTACCAAGCTTTAAGTTTAAACTATGAAATGGAACTGAATAAATGTCAGGGCGATCTTTGATACCAACAATCTGTAAAGTTTTTCCCTGAACATTGTAGAAAACTCCAGATTCAAATCCTTCCCAAAAACCAGTTTTACCGCCATTATAAGCAAATCCAATATTTAATAAATAAGGAGATTGCCCGGCCATATCTCTATATTTTTCTATTGTTTGCCCGGTTCTTGCATTTTTTATTCTTGATTCATATTCTAACTGACTTAATTTTACTTTTGAATCTACATATGTAAAGTTGGCATTTATGCTAAATTGATTTAACCTTTCGCTTATAAAACCTAAATCTTGTCTAAGCTCAAGTTCTGCTCCTAATACCTGGCCATCTCCAACATTTCTGGGCTGAATTTGCATCTTCTGAACAGTTACAAACTGAACCATTTCGATAGGGTTCTTAAACTTCTTGTAAAATCCACTTAATGAAATTATTTGGCCATTTGAAGGGAAAAATTCCCATCTGAAGTCAAAATTGTGTATATCTGTACTTA
>CAZPMA010000036.1:0-29559 GCA_964587535.1 uncultured Bacteroidales bacterium | reverse complement strand
TTATTTGCTGCAATGATGGTTGTTCCTGCATGGCTGGCTTCATTAGAAGATACAAAAGTTAAAAACATTGCCGTTATCGATGAATCTAGTGTATTTATTGATAAAATTCAAAATACAGAATATATTAAATTTGAGTATGTTACTGATAAGTCTTTAAATGAAATCAGAAACTCTTTCAAGAACTCTGATTATTATGCTGTTCTTCAAATTCTTCCATCAATAACTTATGAGAATAGTGCTGTTCATTTATTTTCAACCAAACAAACTTCATATGAAGTAAGCTCGCACATAAAAAGATCGCTTGAAAAAGAACTTGAAAAAAAGAATCTTAGAGCAAATGGAATTGACGAAGATATCCTGCAATCAATCCGCACCAATATTAAATTAAGAACTTTAATCTGGACTGAAGATGGAAAAGATAAAGAAAGTTCAACGGGTGTAAATATGGCACTGGGTTACGCTAGTGGCTTTCTAATCTACTTTTTTATATTCATGTTTGGAGCGCAAGTAATGCGTGGAGTAATTGAAGAAAAAACCAGTAGAATTGTTGAAATAATTGTTTCATCAGCTAAGCCATTTCAATTAATGATGGGTAAAATTGTAGGAATTGCACTTGTTGGTCTTACCCAATTTATTTTATGGATTGTTTTAACCTTTTCTATTGTATTTATCGTTAAAACGTTAGCTTTCCCTGAACTTGGAACTAAAAATGCACAAGAAGTTGTTGCTCAGAGTTTATTTGAACAACAAAATATTAATCTTGATCAAGAACAAACTATTGAGTTGCAAAATCCTGATAAAATAACTGAAATATTTAATTCGCTTAAATCAATTAATTACCCATTAATTATCAGCTTATTTATATTCTATTTTATTGGCGGATATCTATTATATGGTTCTTTATTTGCTGCTATTGGAGCCGCTGTAGATAATGAAACGGACACCCAACAGTTTATGTTACCAATTACCATACCCCTTATATTAGGAATGTTTGTAATGATAAATGCTATAAATACGCCGGATAGCCCCGTTGCATTTTGGTTTTCAATCATTCCATTAACTTCACCTATAGTAATGATGGTACGTGTTGCTTTTGGTGTTCCGGACTGGCAGGTATTTTTATCTATGGCAATGTTAATATTAACATTTATTGGAACAACCTGGTTGGCAGGTAAGATTTACAGGACAGGAATACTCATGTATGGAAAAAAAGTTAATTATAAAGAACTTTGGAAATGGATAAAATATAAATCGTAATTAAATAAATCATTGTAAAGCTCGATATTAAAATAACTATCGGGCTTTTTTAAAACATTTTATTTTTGATAAAAATTAGTTTAAGCAGAAATGATTGTTCTGGTAAGTATTTTTGTTAATTTTATCATCACTAATTTAGAAATAAAATCATTAATACAATCGGCATTTGAAATTATAGAATGAATGGCTGATAAATTCATAAACGGTTAAAATATAAAGAAATGGCTAAAATTTTAGTTATCGACGACGAAAAAAGCATTCGCGACACATTAAAAGAAATTTTAGAATATGAAGATCATAAGGTAGATTTGGCTGAAGATGGCGAAACAGGTCTTGAATTATTTAAAAATAACAAATACGATACAGTACTTTTAGATATTAAAATGCCAAAAAAAGATGGTATTGAAGTTTTAGCAGACATATTTAGCATTGCAACTGATGTTCCTGTAATAATGATTTCAGGGCATGGTAATATTGATACGGCTGTTGAATCAATAAAAAAAGGTGCCTATGATTTTATTGAAAAACCACTTGATTTAAATCGTTTGTTAGTTACCATCCGTAATGCGATGGACAAAACATCATTAATTAAAGAAACTAAAACACTAAAGCGACAGGTTTCGAAAACTTTTGACATTGTTGGCGAATCAAAACCAATTGTTCAAGTAAAAGATATGATTGAGAAAGTAGCTCCTACAGACGCACGTGTGTTAATTACAGGTCCGAATGGTTCAGGAAAAGAACTAGTAGCCCGTTGGTTACATGAAAAAAGTGAACGAGCCAACGCACCTTTTGTTGAAGTTAATTGCGCTGCAATACCTTCAGAGCTTATTGAAAGTGAACTGTTTGGACATGAAAAAGGAGCTTTTACTTCAGCTCACAAACAACGTAAAGGAAAATTCGAACAAGCTCATACCGGAACTATCTTCTTAGATGAAATTGGCGATATGAGTTTAAATGCACAAGCCAAAGTACTTAAAGCACTTGAAGAAAAAAAAGTGTCGCGCGTAGGTAGCGATAAAGATATACATGTTGATGTTAGGATTATTGCAGCTACAAATAAAAATCTAAAAGAAGAAATTAATAATAATACTTTTCGCGAAGATTTATATCATCGTTTAAGTGTTATTCTTATTTCTGTACCTTCATTAAACGACAGAAAAGATGATATTCCATTACTAGCTGATCATTTTAATGGATTAATCTGCGCTGATTATGGTGTTCCTAAAAAGGAAATAAAAGATGATGCCATAGAAGAACTAAAGAAAATTAACTGGACAGGAAATATTCGTGAATTTCGTAATGTCCTTGAGAGACTAATTATTTTGTGTGAAAAAGAAATTACAAGCAAAGACATAATCTCTTTTGCACAACCAATTTCTAAATAATTAAAAATTAAGAATTCTATACGATCTCTAATTCATAATTAAAAACTATGACAAGAATAGAAAAGGATTTTTTAGGCGAAAAAAACTTACCAAATCTTGCTTTGTATGGAATACATTCTGTAAGGGCAAAAAAGAATTTTCCTGATAAAACTCCTTTTCATATTGAATGGTACAAAGCTGTTGGATTAACAAAACTTGCTTCATATTTAACGTATAAAAGTTTTAAAAAAGCTGTTTTGGAGAAATATTCAAAAAAGGATCTCCCTTTTGAATTATTTAGAGATGAAATTATAGATTCATTAATTAAATCTGCCGAAGAAATCTCTGAAGGTCAATATTTTGATAATTTCATAGTGCCGGCTGTTCAGGGTGGTGCAGGAACCAGCATTAACATGAACATCAATGAAATAATTGCAAATAGTTCCTTGCTTAAATTAGACAAGAATCCCGGGGAATATGATTTTATTGATCCAATAGAGCATGCAAATATCTATCAGTCAACAAATGATGTAATTCCTACATCCTTAAAGATTGCCGCGATTAAACTTTTAGTTGAGCTTGAAAATAAAATAAACGAGCTTCGAATAGATATTGAAACTGTTGAAAACAGCAGTAGAAACAAACTGAGAATTGGATATACCCAAATGCAAGAAGCAGTTCCGTCGTCATATGGCATGCTTTTTAGCTCATATAACGAAGCATTATCACGAGACTGGTGGAGAGTTTCAAAATGTTTTGAGCGGATAAAGGTTGTAAATATTGGTGGAAGTGCAATTGGAACAGGAATTACTGTGCCAAGATATTTTATAATGGAAATAGTGCCCACTCTGCAAAGATTAACCAGTTTGCCTATAACACGAAGTGAAAATATGCCTGATGCAACTGTTAACTTAGATTCAATAGTTGAAGTTCATGCAATATTAAAATCGCATGCTGTTAATCTTGAAAAAATGGTCTCTGATATACGACTTTTATCATCTGATATTATTGGCTTAAAAGAAATTACAATTCCTAAACAGCAAGTTGGAAGCTCTATCATGCCAGGGAAGATAAATCCGGTAATACCAGAATTTATCATTAGCGTTGCTCATAGAGTTTACTCCAATGATATGTTAATTTCTTCGTTAAGCGCACAGGGATGTTTAGATCTTAATGCTTATATTCCATTAATCGGACACGCTCTTTTGGAAAGTCTTAAACTATTAATTGCCGCAAATACAACATTAAAAAAGAATCTCATCAATGGCTTAACAATAAACAATGATGTGTCTGAACAACGCTTATATAATAGTCCTTCTGTTACAACTGCACTAATACCTTATATAGGATATAATAAAGCAGCTGATCTGGCAAAAGCAATGAAAGAAAACAAGCTGGATGTTTTTGAAGCTAATAAAAGTTTAAATCTTATTAATCAGGATAAAATGAAAGAAATATTATCGCCACAAAATCTAATAAAAATGGGATTTACATTAGGTGATGTTATTGAAGATTAATTATCTTCCATTATATTTTCCTGATCAATAATATAAAGTGGCCTATTTTTTACTTCACTGTTAATTCGGCTTATATATTCTCCTATAATTCCAATTGAGATAAGTTGTACACCACCAATAAACATCGAACTAATTAATAATGATGTCCATCCTGTAATAACCCTATCCATTATAAATTTTGAATACAAAGCATATAGAATGATTAATAATGCAATAAACGAAACTGAGAATCCTAAAAATGTTACTATCTTTAAAGGAAATGATGAAAATGATGTAATACCATCTACAGCAAAATTAGCCATTTTACGATATGTAAATTTTGTTTCACCATGTTTTCGCGAGTCTCTATCGTATTCAATAAATGTTTGTTTAAATCCAAGCCACGATATTTGACCACGAATAAACTTATGCTTTTCAGGCATGATTCTAAGATTTTTCAATATCTTGTCATCAAACAACCTAAAATCACCAGTATCTAAAGGAATTTCAATGGATGTTATTCTTGATAATATTCGATAAAACATCTTTGCGGTTAACTTTTTCAGAAAACTTTCTCCTTTTCTTGATTTTCGTTTTGCATAAACAACATTATAACCTTCCTGGTATTTTGCATATAAATCTGGTATCAATTCAGGTGGGTCTTGTAAATCGCCATCAATAATTACTACAGTTTTCCCTTTACATTTATCTATCCCAGCTGATATTGCAACCTGATGTCCAAAATTTCTTGAGAAACTAATATACCTAATACTTTTATTACCTTTTGCAAACTCTATTATTTTATTTATTGAAGAATCTGAACTTCCATCATTTACAAAAATAATTTCATAATTAGCTGTAATATTCGAAACTGAACTTACCAAACGATTAAACAATTCTTCCAGATTATTCTCTTCGTTAAAAATTGGAACAATTATAGAAATATCATTCATTACTTTTTCGATTTAATAGTTTATAAATCATTACATTTTTATATGATTCAATAATATTATAATTAAATTCCCCATCAATATATTCCTTCATTTCAACCTGATCTGCTATTACTTTCATATCAGGCTTTAATTCTTCTTTATTCAACCATTGAATATTTTGCCCTGCATCATTTAATATTTTGGTATAAAAAAGTAAATGCGCATTATATCCTTTATAGGCTATTACACAATTGCCAAATTCTTTTTCATTTTTCACCGCGTTTTTAAGATAATAGCTAATATTATAAAACTCAATATCCCAGTAATATTCTTTTGGTTTTCTTCCCTTATTAATGCTTTTGTAATAAGAATTATAGAACAATAAAAACAACAGTATATAAGGTATTGACTTAAAAAATACATTTTTGTCTAACTGCTTTACATTTCTAATTTTTAGAAATACATAATATATAAAAAAAGCAATTACAAATGAAAAAAGTGGATACAAAGACATATCATACCACCTAAGCTTTGTTTTACCAATAGATATTACAAGGAAAAATTGAATTACCAAAACTAATAGATAAAAAGTAAGCTTTTTAATTCTTTTATCATTGCTAATAAACCCAGCTACAAAACCTAATGGGACAAACCATATCCATAATTTTAACCGTTCATTAAAAAACTTTTTAAGATAAAACCAAAACTCATGCTGATGACCTTCGTTACCTTTAATATACCTTCCTCCCAATTCATTATTATAAACTGCTTTCAAATATCCTGAGTTTAAATTTTCTCTCCATAAATAATATCCTGATATTAAGGCAATAAACAATAACAAACCTATATAAAAATGTTTTGATTTTAATAAAATATGAAACTGTTTCTCAAATAAAGTAAAGAAGAATAATGCTGGTAGAAATAGTAGACCAGCAACTCCTTTAGTTAAAACAGCAAAAGTTAAACCTAAAACTGTTGAATACAAATAAATATGTTTCGTTGAATTACTATGCAAATATGAATAGTAACTTAAGCAAGTTATTAGGTGAAAGAAAACTAATAAAGAATCATAATCACCTGTTCGAGTTCCATGAACAGAAACATAACCTTCTGAAGTAACTAAGATCAGTACAGTAATAATACCAAATAAATATGATTTCAAATATTTTATTGAAAATAGCAATATTAGCAAACAGGTAAGCGCAGCTGCTAATGCCGATGGTAATCTTATTGCCAATTCTCCTACACCAAAAATCCAGATAAAGAATACTTGAAACCATATCATTAATGGTGGTTTTGTATTCCACATGTCGGGATTTCCATTATAATAAGTTACAATAAAGTTGCCGTTTTCGTGCATCTCGTAAGCATTCATTGCTAAACGCGATTCATCCCATATTCGGATTGGAAAATATTCCAAATGAATAAAAAGTGGAAAGTAGATAATTCCAACAAATAAAAGAGCCTTAAAAATAAAAATATAATTATTTTTCAACCATCTCATAAAACCGATTGTTCTTATATTTAATATTTCCCATGTCTAAATAAACATCTGTATCTTCTGGTCTTATCAGTAATTCATCAACATCTAATGTGCCCTTTGTAAGTAAATAGTTTTTTAAACTGATTTTTATTTTCCCTGAATTTTCCTTGAATTGTATTTTATATTCTATTAGCCCCCATCCATTTGAATCAATAATCCTGATTCGATCTTTTAGTTCAAATTGATCCCTGCGATACTTTTCTCCTTGACTATTAAATAATTCTGAGATTAATACCGTTCTGGGATACATATCTTTATCCATATTTTTAGTCCAAAAAGAAACACAATATGTTTTTGATGTATCCATATTTTCAATTTGCCTTTCAAGAATAACATTATACCTTTTAATACTTCCTGAATAACATACCTCCCCAATACTTGTTTCCCCAGGTTTTTGATCTCCAAATCCATTGTAAATAAAATTTTTTACAGAATCTGTACTCATAAAATAATCAAAAGTGAATAATTCCCTTTCGCAAAATTCATTTTCTATCTTCGCTTTATGATCTGATAATATTTTCTCAAAATCAGCCTTATATATCTTACGAATTTCAACGTCATCGTTAAAAGTTATTAATTCTGCCTTGTCTTTTATTAATTGCTCAGGTATTGTAAGTATGCCGCTTTTAGCAAACAAAACCAGAAAAGGCTTACCGTTTGGCCAACATTCAATGATGTCATAATAATTATATGGTTCCATGATTAACTGCATATTTTTCACGGTCTGACTCATCGAAGTTCGTCCCATCATTACAGCAGTAAGTGGTAATCCTGTTTTCATTGAAGCAATAAAAGCATGTTTTACAACTGGAGAGCCATTTCCTAACCAATAGTTTTCTGATCCAATATGAAAATATGGCAATGGAATAATCGCCTGATATTCATTAAAGTTAACCTTATTGAACCAGCTATTTTCTTCAGATGCATTCTCTTTATCATCCAAACTTGCAATTTTATTATTAAGGAAACTTTTCTGATATCTAACATTTAAATAGGCATCATAAGTCCCCCATAAAAGAGCTAGTACAAATAAAATTTTTGTGATGATTGTTTTTTTGCTTTGATAATAATGCCATAACAGGTAAAACACAACAATATTTAATGAATAATAGAATAACCAGGCAAAACGTCCGGGAGCTCTCAATTGTTTTAAAGGCCCCATATAATTAAATAGCTTTTTTAATCCTGTTGTAAATGGAACTCCAAAGCTGTATATAAGCCCAAGCATTGAAGCCCAGAATAAAATATTTAGAAAAACATTGTCAGTTACTTTAAAAATAGATTTCAACGAAGATTCTTTCCGAAACCGTTTTATTGCCAGTACGATCAAACTAAAAAAACCAACCGAAGCCACTAGTCCTACATATGATATGCTTTCCCAGGGCGGTTGTTTTAAGTTTAAGAAACTACCATATGATTTATTTACAGGTAAAAATATACCATGAAAATAAGAAACAAAGCGGAAAAATCCCCAGGGATAATTTGTACGATCGTTCATCTCGCCTGAGTTCCATACTAAAATCTGGAATAAAATAAATGGCAGAATAAACTGAACAAATATATGTATGCTTGCATAAACTGTTTTACCAAATTGCTTTTTATCTGTAATGATAACGCCTACCCAAAATACAATAATAAGAAAAGCATAAAACCCAAAAAAGTAAGCATGCGTACATAATGAAAATAGAGCTAATATACTCAACAGTATAGAATAATAGGATTTCTTTGTTTTGTAAAAAAGCAAAAACAAGTATATCATTAAAGGAATAAAAAACAGGTATGCCAAATTATAATGACCACCAAAACGATCAATCTGTGGTGAAAGAAAAGCAATGATAGTGCTGACTGCAATGCTGTATAAGCCAGGCAGTTTTAACTCTCTTAAGATCAAATAAATGATTAGAGCTCCAATCACTATTGAAAATAGCATCCAAGTATTAATAATACCCAGAATATTATCAGAAAAATCAATTCCTACAGATTTTATGAACTTGAAAGTATTTGTAATCACAGGCTGCCCGCCGGTATAAAAAACCGACTCTCCGAAAGGATAATTCATATAATCTGTTCTCAAATAACTTGTATCATATTTTAAATGATAAACAGAACCGAACGTGCTTTTTAAACCATCACCTGAGCCACTTAAATAAGTCGAATTTGGGCTTCTTAAAATAGGCCCGTAAAAAACAAACAATAAAACTATTGTCACAAGCAAGCTACCTAGCCAAGCTAAATTTCTTTTTATATTCATATTACAATTCTGATATCTTCTTAAGAATTATTCGCCACAACGATCTTTTATAAAATAATGTGGACGTCCTTTTATTTCATTGAAAATTTTAGCCAGATATTCTCCTAAAATTCCAATTCCAAGTAACTGAACTCCACCAATGAATAAAACAGTAAGTAAAATGGAAGTCCAGCCGGGAACTGCTTTCCCCATAAAAAATATTACAACAGCATATATGGCATAACAAACCCCCAACAACAAAGTAATTAACCCAAAATAAAAACTAATTTTTAATGGTTTAGCAGAGAATGAAGTAATTCCATCTACACCAAAATGAAGCATTTTACTAAAGGTGTATTTTGAATCTCCTGCAAATCGTTTAGGAGCTTCGTATTCGATTACAGATTGTTTAAATCCCATCCAGCTAATCAAACCCCTTGTAAACCTGTTTTGTTCTTCCATTAATAAAAAGGCATCAACTGCCTGGCGGGTCATAATCCTGAAATCAGACGAAGAATATTCTACTTTTATATCTGTAAGTAAGTTTAGTAATTTGTAGTATAACTTTGATGTCATCTTTTTGAAAACCCCAATCCCTTTTGTCGAAATACGTCTCGTATTTACAATATCAAATCCATTTTTAACTTCATCAACTAAAGCTGGAATTAACTCCGGTGGATGTTGTCCATCAGCATCCATCATTACCACTAAATTATTTTTTGATTCTTTTAAGCCTGCCAATAAGGCAATTTGGTGCCCAAAATTTCTTGAAAATGATAATCCTTTAACAAATTTATCTTTATCAGAAATATTTTTAATTTCCTGAAAAGTATTATCATTACTTCCATCATCAACAAAAATAAGTTCATACTCAAAATCCTTTAAAGATTCCTTCAATTTCTGATAGATATAAGGAATATTCTTATCTTCGTTAAAAGCTGGAATAATTACCGATAATTGTTCTGACATTGGATTGTTAACTTAATTAAAATCAAATATACTTAAATTAGTATATTAATAATTAATGAAATAATTTTATTCTCATTATTTTAAAAGTGTTAGTCACTAAATAAACTTGTTCTGATGATTAATAAAAAAACTATTGCTGTTGTTATACCTGCATTTAACGAAGAAAACCAGATAAAACTTGTTTTAGAAACAATGCCTGATTTTGTAGATAGAATAATTGTTGTTAACGACTGCTCTAAAGACAATACTCTGGAAAGTGCAAAAGGTTTTATTGATATATTAGGGAAATCAGAACTCCCACTTTATAAACACGAAGAAAGAAAAAACAGCATATACAACAAAGCTTTAGAGCTGGTTGAACAATGGAACAAAGAAGAAATTAAATATTTTGCCACTGCAGAAATTATTCACGATAACCCTAAGGATAAATTAGTAATTATCAATCTGAAAAAAAACAGTGGTGTTGGAAGTGCCATTGCAAGAGGCTATAAATGGGCAAAAGACAATAATATTGACTGCACTGCTGTTATGGCTGGCGACGGGCAAATGGATCCTGATGAATTATTATCAATTTGTGAACCTGTAATTAATGATTCTGTTGATTATGTTAAAGGAAACAGGTTATCACATAAAAGCGCTAAGGTTTTAATTCCGAAAAAAAGATTTTTTGGCAATTCAACACTTTCTATCCTAACAAAAATAGCTTCGGGATACTGGCATGTTTCAGATACTCAAACAGGATATACAGCGATCTCAAATAGAGCATTAAATAAAATTGATTTGTATAAAATATATCCGAAATATGGAATGCCTAATGACATGCTTGTAAAGCTAAACATTGAAAATTGCACATTAAAAGAGGTAGATATTAAGCCAATATATTTTATTGGCGAACAATCAAAAATGAAAATCAGAAAGGTTGTACCCAGAATATCGTGGCTCCTAATAAGAAGCTTTTTTAAAAGAATTTGGGTTAAGTACCTTTTAAAAAGTTTTCATCCATTATTCATTTTGTATCAAATGGGCATTTTTCTATTGTTAATTTCAGTTCCTTTCGGGATAAAAATTTTAACAAAAGTTTTTACGCAAACAGACGCTAATCCTGTAACCGTACTTGCATTTGCATTACTGTTCATTAGTGGATTCCAATCTTCACTTTTTGCGATGTGGATGGATATTCAGGATAATGAAAGATTAAACAAATAATTCTTATTCCTTAAGCTTATATAATGTTATTAATCCATTTGATGAAATAAAAATTTCATCGTAATTATTTGTAAGCAAGCTTTTTAAATTATCATATTCATTAGATTCCTTAAAAGCAGTCGTATTGTAGATCATGTAGTAAGTAAGCTTTTTCACATCAGAATTTCTAGATTCTATTTTATTATAACGTGGTGACATGTCTTTTTCGCCAATAACAACATTAGGAATTTTAGCAAAATTCCATACCACAGGAAAATGTCCCCAACATTGTGGGTTTCGAAAATTAACCACCGGAATGTCTGTGCCAATGTATAAGGGAAAATGATTGTCCATCCAATCCTGTTGTATTATAGTGTGGTATATTAAACTATTTGGTTCTACATACTGTTCAACTTCTTTAATTTCCTTTATCTTTTTATCGTAGTCTTTATAACATCTCACGTGAAAATTTCTGGTAAAAACAAAAATAGCGATAATGAGTATGGCAGATCCTATTTTTATTCTAAAATCAAATTTTTTTGTTGATAACCAAATAATTAAGTTATAAAAAAAATATAAACCATATCGATTTGTTAAATTTCCTGCTGAAAACCGAACAGGAGCAAAAAAATATAATCCGAGGAAGAAAATTGATATTATCAGAAAAATATTTTCACTCGAAAATATTTTTTTTATAACTCCCTTGAATGATTCCTTTTTTATTGATTTGATCATAGTAACAGAAGAAAGCAATACCAGAACAGAAATCACTAAAAACAATACATAATAGGCATTAGATTCGAATCCATGACTAAAACCAACAAGCAACCTTATACGCACAAACTCTTTTAACTGCTCAAAAAAACTGAGCGATGTATTATGAATAGTATCATCTAAGTTCATGACTGAATTAATATATACAGCCCATAAAAGAATGGATGGAATAATTGTTAAGAAGATTTTTAATCCCTCTAAAATCCAGCTTTTAAAAGCTAAGTCTTTTCTAACAAGAACCCCCAGATAAATTATAGCAACAGAAATTAAATAAAATACAAATACTAAAGCATGAGATAAAAAAACACCTAAAGTGGCAAAAAGTAATAATATTAATGATTTTATTTTATACTCTTTGATGTATTTTATTAATAATCCCAAACCAATAAAATAAAATATAGCAGCAAAACTAAATGTATGATAGCCAAGCAATTGATAGGTAGAATATGTAAAAGGGAAAATAAGTAAAGTTGCAACACTCCACTTGTTACTTGTTAACTGAGAAATTATAAACCGGAAAGCAATAAATATAACAATTACAAATACTATCATATATGCTTTTTCGGCTAACCACGACGGAAATATTAAACGAAATAACACTAGTATGAAATGAGAACTCCAGTAACCAACTATTGTTGGATTAATTCGATAATAGGACTCCATAAAATCATTTCCTTTTAAGATTTCTGCCAATACATTTACAGTATGCAGATGTTGTGGTCCATCTAATGATGGTATAAATTTAGTTAAGCATAAAGATGTGATACTAACAATTAATAAAAAGTAAGTTGCCCAATTTACGATGTTCTGATCAATCTTTTCTCTCATGTTTGTTTCTTATTGTTGTTGCAAATATAAATATAAATACTTCGCCAACTAAAAACCACAGTCTGCTAACTATCGCTATGCTAACAGCTATATCCGGTGATATATTATTAGAAATTAAAAACAAAGAAATAATTCCTTCCCTAATTCCTATACCACCCGGAAATATAATTGATATCAATCCTAAAGAAACACTTAAAGGAAATGCAAATGAATAATAAAAAGGAATATCACCTAATAAAGACTTAAGCAATAAATTGAAACCTACCGACCATAAAATCCAGTAAAACAATATGTTCCATAATAAAATAAAAAACTCTTTTTTATTAATGACAGGTATTTTTATATTTCTTTTAACTATTTTGTTCCATGTATTTTCAAATCTTAATTGCACAGATTTTGACATAAGAATAAAAAACCCAACAATTGTAATAATGATAATAATAATTGAGTAATCTTTAATTCGTTCAGTTTTTAATATCGGGTAAATGCTAATTAAAAATCCTAAAATCAGGTATATTAGTTGTTCTTTTAAGGAAATCAGAGATCTAAATTTGATATCCGAACTTTTATTGTCAATTAATGCAGCTCTTCCTATAATTGTCCATATTCTACCAGGGATATATTTTGTAAACACTGGTAATCCGTGTGAAAATATTGCTTGTCGTATTGAAATATCTACTCCATGTAATTTTAATGCGACTTTCCAGCTAAACGAAGAAAATATAAATCCCAGAAATAAAAAGATAAATGAATAAGACAGTGTTAAATAATCAATATTCAGATCTTTTAATACCAGATAATCAATATTATACAAATAAATTAATAAAGCTATAATTGATCCATAAATAAAGATTTTAATTGCTGTTTTCATTCAGTTTTACTAATAATTCCATTACATTCCAACAAATGTACTAATTATAAAGATTAGTTTATTTCCAAAAAATTGAAAATATAAACAATTTTAAATTATACTTGTATTCATTATTCTACGAACTAATCTTTTATTATGAGTAAGGGGAAAGATTCAAAACCACATATCGGAATTTACGGAAGACGAAACAACGGGAAAAGTTCATTGATTAATCGATTGGCAGGTCAAGAAATTGCCATTGTGTCTGATTATGCAGGAACAACTACTGATCCGGTAAAAAAATCGTTTGAAATTACTGGCTTTGGACCAGTTATTCTTGTAGATACAGCTGGAATTGATGATACTGGTGAATTAGGTGAAAAAAGAATTAACAAAACACTAAAATCAATTAAAGAAGTTGATTTAGCCATTCTAGTAATTACAAACAACAGCTTTGGCAATTTTGAAAAAATGCTTATCGAAGAGTTTAATAAAACTGATACTCCCTTTTTTATAATTCATAATAAATCAGATTTAAAAGAGCTTTCAGATAAATCCCGAACTCATATTCTCGCTCAAACAAATTCTGAAATTGTTGAATTTGACACAATAAAGGCAGAAAATCTGGAAAAAGTAATCAGCCTTATTAAAAATTCAATACCAGAATCTGCTTACAAATCACAGTCACTTGTTGGCGATTTACTTTCATATGGAGATATTGTGCTGCTTATAACACCAATTGATATTGAAGCACCCGCAGGAAGGATTATATTACCTCAAGTTCAGGCTATTCGTGATATTTTAGATAATGATGCTGTTGCAATTGTTATAAAAGAGCGCGAAGTTGATGCTTTTTTGCGAAAAACAAATATTCAACCTGCGATAGCAATTACTGATAGTCAGATATTTACAAAAGCAGATGCTTCCATTCCTAAAAATATTCCTTTAACTAGCTTTAGTATTGTTCTTGCTCGTTATAAAGGTGATTTTGAGAACTACCTTAAAGGAACACCAAAAATATCTGAGTTAAAAGACGGAGATCGAATTTTAATTCTAGAATCATGCACACATCATGTTTCTTGCGACGATATAGGCCGCATAAAAATTCCCCGCTGGATATCTAACTTTACCGGCAAAAAACTAGATTATGACGTAGTTACAGGATTAGATAACCTACCAAGAGATATTACAAATTATGCGCTTGTTATTCAGTGTGGTGGATGTGTAATAACTAGAAAACAATTATTAAACAGATTAAAACCAGCTATTGATGCTGGTGTGCCTGTCACTAATTATGGAATGGCTATCGCATATGTCCAGGGAATTTATGAGCGGGCTATTGCTCCATTTGTAAAAACAGAGCAAACATCAAATGAATATTTATAGGTATGAGAATAGGTTTAATTAATCCCAACAAGGAACTTAAACATCCTGCTGTACACATAGGTTTAGGATATATTGCATCATACGCAAATAAATTTCATTCTGATTTATCTTTCGAACTAATAGATACAAGGCTTGCAAAAAAGAAAGAAGAAAAAAGTTTTTTTAAAAAACCATTCGATTTTATTGGCATAACAGCATCCAGCCAGGTTTTTCTGGAAGCTGTAGAAATTGCAAATAAAATTAAACTCGCCAAGCCGCATGTCCCCATCTGCATTGGAGGTTCTCACGTATCAACTGTAAAAGAAGATGTTTTAAGAGATTTTCCATTCGATTATGCTATATATGGAGAAGGAGAACAAAGCTTTGTTGAATTAATCGATTTCATTAAAGGAAAAAACAGACTTGAAGATATTGACGGACTAATTTATAGGAATAAAACAGGAAAAGTTGTAATAAATAAACCGCGTCAGGTAATTAAGGATATAGATACGATACCCTTTCCAGCATACGAACTGTTTAAAATGAATCGTTATCCACAACACAGGCTTACTACAAGTCGGGGCTGTCCTTTTAATTGTGTTTTTTGCAATTCTCGTTCTATATGGACAAACAGGTGGAGAAAAAGATCACCACAAAATATTATCGACGAAATAAAGCTCCTAACTGATTATTATAGTAGTAAATCGATCGTATTTAACGATGATAGTTTTAACATCGATTCAAAAAGAGTAATTGAATTCTGTAATTTATTAATTGAACAAAATTTAAATCTACTCTGGTCTACTTCAATACGTGTTGATTTAATTACTGATGAAATTGCTCGTTTAATGAAAAAATCAGGTTGTTACAATGTAAGCATAGGTATAGAATCGGCAAATAATGAAGTGTTAAAAAAGATAAACAAACATAACACAATAGAAAAAATTAGTATTGGTATAGAAATACTTAGAAATGCAGGGATTGATGTGATGGGACAATTTATGATTGGAAACCCAGGCGATACATTAGAAACAATTAAAGAATCAATTCGTTTTGCAAAAGAATCAAACCTTACCGGAGTAGAATTTTATACCGCATTGCCATATAAAGATTCATTACTCTATGATTTTGTACAAAACGAAGGGAAATTATTAACCGATAAAGAATCATATACTTATCACAATCTTAATCCTCGAATAGTATTTGAAACGGATGACTTTCCTTATGAAGATCGTTTAAAAGCAATTAAGCTGGCAATAGAAAATGGTTTTTATAAAGCCTTAAGTACAGATAAAAAACAATTATTTCTAGATTTAGGTAGAAATTTTGCCAAACTAATGCAAAAATTATTTAAAGGTCAAGCTGGAAATAAAATCTATTTATTGCTCAGAAATATATATAGAAAAATCTCCTGACAACGTCCTATTTCGTACAACTTTCGTCCAATATGGAACAGTTTAACGCCGTAAAACTTCTACTACTTATATGCTTATGGTTTAAATTATAACTACTTATATCATTAGGAATATTTTTTGATATAAAAATCTTGATTTTTCTTAATTGCTAGCAACATAATAGAAATAATTTCGTCTTTTAAAAGAACAAAATATACTTTTTATGCGATCAAAACTTATTATTGTAATTCTATTTATTCTTTTTATGCCTTTAATTAGTCAATCACAGGATACATTAAAAGTTAAAAGAACATACTACACCAAAAGAATAACTGGGCAAACACCACATATTGATGGATTAATTGATAAAGATATTTGGGACATAGTTGAATGGTCTGGTGATTTTACTCAGCGAATGCCAAATGATGGTATTAATCCATCGCAAGAAACAGCCTTTAAAGTATTATATGATGATAATTATTTATACATCTTAATTCGAGCATTTGATACTGAACCTGATAAAATTGTTAAAAGAATGTCACGTCGTGATGGATTCGATGGAGACTGGGTAGAAGTAAATATTGACAGCTATTTTGATAAAAGAACCGCCTTTTCTTTTACAGCTTCTGTTTCGGGAGTTAAAAGTGATGAAGCAATTACAAACGATGGTGACCAGTGGGATCGAACATGGGATCCAATATGGTATTTGAAAACAAGTATTGATAATGAAGGATGGATTGCCGAAATAAAAATTCCTTTTACACAATTAAGGTTTAGTAATAATAAAGAAAATCAGGTTTGGGGATTCCAAATTAACAGACGCTTCTTTAGGAATGAAGAAAGATCTCATTGGTCTTACTTCCCTCAAAGTGAATCGGGATGGGTTAGACATTTTGGCGAATTGCGAGGAATAAAAAATATAAAACCACGAAAACAAATTGAGGTATCACCATATACAGTGGCAAAACAAGAAAACTTTGAAAAAGAAGAAGGTAATCCATTTCGCAACGAGGGTGTAAAAAGATCATTAGGAGTTGGTTTAGATGGTAAAATTGGAATTACCAATGACTTTACCTTAGATTTTACAATTAATCCCGATTTTGGGCAAGTTGAAGCAGACCCTTCTGAAGTAAACTTAACTGCTTTTGAAAGTTACTTCGATGAAAAACGACCTTTCTTTATTGAAGGTCGCGAAATTACTTCTTTCCAACTTTCAAGTGGTGGAAACTCTTATGCATTAGATAATTTATTTTATTCAAGACGAATTGGACGATCCCCTCATTATTACCTAGATCTAAACGATAATGAATATGAAAGCAGACCAGAAAATACAACAATTTTAGGAGCTTTAAAACTAACAGGAAAAACACAAAAAGGATTATCAATTGGAGTAATAGAAAGTATTGCTGCAAAAGAAGAATCTGAGATATATAATTCAGAAACAAAAAACTATAAAAATATTACTGTTGAACCACTTACAAACTATTTTGTTACCAGAGTTCAAAAAGATTTTAACGATAATAATTCTATTGTTGGAGGAATGTTTACTGCAACAAATCGGAGCATTGATAAGGATGATGAGCATTTAAATTATTTAAATAAATCCGCTTATTCCGGAGGAATTGATTTTACACAATATTTTAATGAAAAAAAGTATTATTTAACTTTAAAATACTCAATGAGCCATATTCAAGGTGATTCAATAGCTATGATCTCACAACAAGAATCATCACGAAGATATTTTCAACGCCCAGATAATAATTATACAACTTTCGATTCAAGCATAACTTCAATGACTGGACATGCAGGTACAATTCAACTTGGCAAACGGGGTAGCAGTAAATGGAGATGGGGATCCTGGATAACCTGGCGCTCACCACAATATGAAACAAACGACCTTGGTTTTCTGCACCATTCTGATGCAATATTTCAGGTATTATGGGCTAGTTATAGATGGGGTGAACCATTTAGTATTTTTAGAAGCATGAATGTTGAAGTCGATCAATGGAGTGGCTGGGATTTTGGTTTTAACAATAGCTTTTATGGTGGGAATATAAATAGCTGGATGGAGTTTAAAAATTTCTGGGAAGGTGGTGGCGGTTTTAGTGTTGATGGGCCTTCTCATTCTAATACATTTTTACGTGGAGGACCATCTTTCATAGTTCCAGGTGGATATAACTATTGGATTAACTTTGGTTCCGATGGTCGTAAAAAACTTCAGGTTCTTGTTGGTGCTGGAAAATATATAGCTTTCGAAAATGCTGCTAAAAGCCAATGGCTTGGAATGGATTTTGTGTATCGCCCGTTTGATGCCTTAAGAATATCATTCATGCCCGATTATTCAGTTTCAACAAGTGAGCTTCAATACATAACATCTGAAAATTATAATGGAGAAGATCGATATGTTTTTGCAAAAATTGATCAAATAACCGCTGATTTTACAATTAGAATTGATTACACAATAACACCTGATCTAACTATTCAGTATTATGGTTCACCATTTATAAGTACAGGAGATTATTCCAGCCCAAAATACATAACTGATCCGAAAGCAAGTGAATTTGCACAAAGATATGACAAGAACATGTCATGGTCTGCAGAACCAGAACCAGGAGATTCATACGATGATTATTTAGATAATAATTACGATTTCAATTTTAAGGAATTTAGATCTAATCTGGTATTAAGATGGGAATACAGGCCAGGTTCTCTTTTATATCTGGTGTGGAATCAAAGTAAAACTGGCGTTGATGCAACAGGTAATTTCTCATTAAAAAACGACTTTGGCGATTTATTCAGGTTAAACCCATACAATGTATTTCTAATAAAACTATCATACAGATTTGCTAACTAATAAAACAACCCAGATTAACATAATCGGGGTTTTGATTGTTATAGAATTATTGATTCTATATTTAAAATTAGGTACCTTTATTTTCAAATCATAAAACAAAACAGCATGAAAAATCTAATCCTATTAACAACTATTCTAACATTGTTTAATATGTCGTATGCGCAAAATCTTCAAACAGATAAGTTTGAAACTAATGGTGGCGAATTATCTATTAATTTCGTTAAACATGGTTCAATATTTTTTGAATTTAAGGGTAAAATTATCCATATTGACCCTGTAGCCAGAATGGGAGAATATGAAACATATCCTAAAGCTGACCTAATATTAATAACACATCATCATGGTGATCATCTAGATTTAAATGCCATTGAATTATTGGAAAAGGAAAATACAAAAATCATTCTGACAGAGAAATGCCATGAAATGAGCGAAAACTTAAAAGATGTTATTGTAATGCAAAATGGCGATATCTTAAACATTAATAATATAGAAATAGAAGCTGTACCAGCATACAACATTGAACATAAAAGAGATAATGGAGATCCATATCATGTTAAAGGTGAGGGAAATGGTTATGTTATTACTTTCGGAGATAAAAAAGTATATGTTGCTGGAGACACTGAAAATATCCCGGAAATGAAAGACCTAACAAATATTGATATCGCTTTTCTACCTATGAACTTGCCATACACAATGACACCTGAAATGGTAGCTAATGCTGCAAGAATGTTTAAACCAGCAATATTATATCCATATCATTATGGCAAAACAGACACTACTATATTAGTTGATCTATTAAAAGATGAGAAAAATATCGAAGTAAGAATTAAGAAAATGTAAATAAATCAAATACCAATTATCAGTTTTCAAATATCAAATAATTTAGAAATTATAAAATGGTAATTTTATCTTTTGTAATTTAATATTTGTTATTTGATTACTTTTTGCAAAAATAAGTGAAAAATAATTCCATCCTTTTTCAATTCGTGTAGTCTTTAAAATAAAACATTAAGGATTTGGGCCAAAAGAATGTAGACATACATCAAAAATTAATTGAAACTGCTAAAAAAGGTGATCAGCAGTCCATGTACAGACTGTATAAATTATATGTACAAGCCATGTATAATACATGTATTAGAATGGTGTCAAACCAGTACGATGCAGAAGATATTATACAGGAATCATTTATAAGCGCTTTTAACAATTTAAATAAATTCCGAGGAGATTCTTCATTTGGATCATGGCTAAAAAAAATTGTTGTCAATAAGTCAATTTCATTTTTAAGAAAAAAAAGATATGATTTTACCGAGATTGATAACTTACATATAGTTACTGACGAAAATGAAGCAGAAGTCCTTGAAATTGATCCTGTTAAAGTGCATGAAACTATAAAAACATTACCCGAAAAAGCGAGGGTTGTTTTGATTCTCTATTTACTGGAAGGTTACAGACATAAGGAAATTGCTGAAATGCTAAATATTACCGAGTCTACATCCAAATCACAGTACAGCCGTGCTAAGAATTTATTGCGTGAAAAACTTGAAAAGGAAATTCGTTATGAAACTAGATGAGTATATTAGAAGAAACCGAGATTTGTTAGATGTTGAAAAGCCAGACGTAGACTTTTTATGGACAGGTATTTCGCAATCCTTAACTAAGAAAAATAAAAAAGGTAAATATCTAATTTTTAAGATTGCTGCGTCTTTTGTAATAATCCTAGGCTTATCATATATGGTTTATGAATTCAAGTCTATTCATAACAATCAACAATTAATTTTAGCAAAAATAGATCCTAATTTAGCAAAACAGGAAGCCCAATTCCAACAACAAATTAAAGCTTACTATCAAGTTTTAGAAAAAACTGATTTTGATAAAAGTACATTAGAAACAAGTTTTAAAGATCTGGATTACATTGATACTTTAATCAATAAATATTCAAATGATCTTTCACAATTCGGACCCAATCCTCGTTTATTAAACAATTTAATGGACCTATATCAAAAGAAAATAAAATTACTGGATCGAATGTTAAACGAAATTGAAAAAGAAAAAAGATATGAAAACGACAAAACTAAAATTTAACTTAATACTTACATTATTATTTGTTTTTAGTACTCTAATTTCCACTGCAGATGAAAGAAGAGAAACGATGGAAAAAACATATAAATTAAATAAGACAGGAGAATTTACTTTCTCTTGCTATGACACTGATTTAAAAGTAAATACCTGGGATAAAGATGAAGTGAAACTTACAGGTGAAATTATCATACAAGGTGGTAAAGAAGACGATCAGAAAAAATTAATCGAAATATTTAAAAATCCTGAAGTAAGTAGTTCACCTAATTCTTTAACAATTGAAACCAATATAGCTAAAAACACCATTGTGATAGGATTAATTAAAACGATTACACTTGTTGATGGCAAAAAAATTAGTGTCGATAAATACAGGGTCAATTATGAAATATGGGTTCCTGAAAGCATAAACTTCAATTTAAAAAGCAAGTACAATACTATTGATATTGCTACCCTAACGGGTAAAATCGACTTTGATTTATACGATGTTGATTTAACCATGCTATCCTTTGGAAAAGACAGTAAGATGAAAATGAAATATTCATCTGCAGATGTTGGAAATGGTGGTGATGCAATTTTGGATATCTATGATTGTGAATTCGAAGCAAAAAAAATGGCTAATGTTGAGCTTATCTCGAAATATTCTGATATCGAAATAGAATCTGTTGAAACACTTGATTTTAATTCTTACGATGATGATGTTAAAATAGGGAATATCAAATCCTTAAAAACAGAAGCAAAATATAGCGAATACCGAATTGATGGAAATATGTCTAATTGTTTGCTTAATTTCTACGATTCTGATATTTACATGAAAAATGCTGAAAATCTGGTTTATACAGCTAAATACTCAACATTAAAAGCAAATGATGTAAAATCAGTTAAAATTAGTGCGCTTTTCGATTCTAATATTGATCTTGGAAAAGTTGGAGAATTTATTTGCAATGAATCAAAATATGATGAAATTGAAATGGATATTATAACAAAATCTTTACAATTTACCGGAGCTTATTCACTTGAGCTAAATGTTGGCACTGTAGAACCAGGTTTCAAAGAGTTTTTTGGTGATTTTAAATATGGATCCATTAATTTACCATTACCCAATGATCTAGAATTTAGTATGGAATTTGAAACCACTTATGGCGATGTGGATTTTCCCGAGAATAGAATTAAAGTAAAAGACTTCTTTATCAAGGAAAGCAGCAAACAAGCTTTTGAAGGTGCCACATCAGACAAGCCAACATGCAAAATTAAATTTAAAGGATACGATGTAAATTTTAATTTTGATTAATCATTAAAAATATTCAAACAAAAACTCCTGAAATATTTCAGGAGTTTTTTTGTTAGTTAAAATTTTATTTAAATTATCTTACAAATTCAACTTCATAAAGCACCGGCCATCGCTTCCCGGTAATATAAATTTTATTATTATCCTTATCGTAGGCAATACCATTAAGCACATTATCAATTTCATTTTCGAAACCTTTAGGAACAGCATTACTACAATCAATTTTTTTAACAACTTTTCCTGTTTTTAAATCAAATGCAATAATCTCTGCAGTTTGCCAGATATTGGCATAAACCAAATCATTAAAATATTCCAGTTCATTAATGTTTTGAACCGAACCATTTTCATCATACACATCAATCTGTCCTGTTTCATTAAAATACTCAGGATCCAGGAAGTGAATTGTTTCAGAGCCATCACTCATAATCAGCTTTTTACCATTGGTAGTTATGCCCCAACCCTGTGTAGCATATTCTATAGTATTTAATAAACGGAAGTTTTGTTTGTCATAAACAAATCCTTTTCTGGATGTCCATGTTAACTGAATAATTTTATCGCCAAAAATGGTAATTCCTTCACCAAAATATTGTGGTGGTAAGCTAAGTTCAGCAATCGTTTCTCCTTTTTCAAAATTTATTTTTCGAAGCACTGATTCCTTACGTTGTCCTGTTCCTTCGTACATTATTCCATCTTCAAAAACTAATCCTTGTGTGTATGCTGTTTTATTATGTGGATATGTATTAATGATTTTACATTTATACTGCTCAGGAACTATATCTGATTTAAATCGGAGCTTTAACGTATAACTATCAATGTTTTTACCTTCTGAAAATGCAGTTAATCTTAATCGATTATCTCCTACATTTAACTGTTTGGTATTCCAAATATAATTAAGCTTGTTTGGCAATAAAGTTTCTTTATTGCCATCATTATCGACTATTAAAGAATCAACTTGCAAATCTTTATTCTTTAATACTATTTCAACAAGAATTTCATCTCCTATAGTATAAATATCCCCTGTATTTGGCGATTTTATATCAATAACAGAAACTCTTTTTATCTGCTTCTGATCTTGTTTTACAGTTACTTGCTCTTTCTTAGTTTGGCTTGTGCAAGAAAATAATGTAATAAATATAAATACAAGTCCAGTTTTTAATATTTTCATAAATTTGTTTTTACTGCTAAGGCATTAAGACAATAAGTTAAACACGAAGATTATATTTCAAATCTTATAATTCATTTCTAAACGTTTTTACACTTTGTAAGTCTTTATCTCTTTCTGAATTTGCGGCATTTTTTATTGTCCTTTTATTCGTTTCCAGAATGATTTTTTGTTTTTTGGAATATTTTCCATTTGCTTTTTTATATCATCATTAAATATATCAGGATTTAACATTTGCCAAATATTACTCCAGCCAGGGAATCCACCCACATTTCTGTCATCAATGTATATGTCAGCAATAATTTTACGGCTAATTGTTTCATCGTATACTTCTTCGGGATAATTTTTATTTACTGCATAAAATTCAATCCCATTTTTACGGCAAAACTCAACAGCTTCTTCCAGTTCCTTTCCTGCTCTATATGTCCATAAGATTAATTGATCCCCGCGATCCTGAAGAGCTTTTAAGGTTTCAAAGGCAAAAAGTTTAGGCTTACCTATTTCTGGATATTCATGATCTACAATTGTACCATCAAAATCAACTGCAATATTCATAATTGATTAGTTTGCTTTAAACAAAAGTAACTATTTTTTAATTTTTATTACTTCTTCTATCGAAAGAATAACGAATTGAAAAAACATTTGAATATAAAGCGATCGAATTATTTCCTAAATCTGTTAATGCATAATCTATTGATACTCCTCTAAAATATATTCCTATCCCAAAGTTAGGTTGCATGGTCATTTTCTCTTTATTATCATATAATTCCATTCGTTGGAAATTTCCAAGACCAAATCTTAAAAAAGCAATTTTATTATAATCTAACTCTATTCCAACATGCGGATCAATGCTTATGGGGTCTCCTTCAATTAAAACATGTCTTTTGCCATCAAAAGAAAAATCCAGATCAACTTCAGCCATTGCTGAAAACTTTTTGTATATAACTACTTCTCTTGAAACACCTATTATCAGTTTTGGCAAAGTTAATTCTAAAGAATTGTCAGGGGCAAAATTCCACACCGAATCCTGCACTTCAACAAGCAACTCTTCTTCATTAAAACTCCAGGCATTAAATGTTGAAGTAACATCTCTAATAATAGCTCCTACATTCCAGTCTTTATATTTATACTGAGCACCAACATCTAATCCAAAACCCCAGGCATGTGCAAATTTTCCTATGTTTCGGTAAATAACCTTAACATTTGCACCATATCGCAAATTAGGAATACTTGTTTTACGTGCATAACTAATTAAAAAGGCATAATCGACAGCAGAAAATTTACTTATTCGATCATAATCAATATTTCCATCTTTATCAATCAAATCTGTGGTATTTGGTATATCATCAACACCAAAGCGGATTACTGTTGCACCCAGATAACTGTTTGTATCTAAAATCATTGATCCGGCAAAATAATCGTATTTAGCAACTCCTGCAAAATATTCAGCATGCATTATAGAAGCATCAAAATCTGTTTGCATAGATGTTAATCCTGCTGGGTTCCAATATCCTGAAGTAACATCGTTTACGCTTGCAACTGAAGCATTTGACATGCCAAAGGAACGAGCCCCGACTCCTATTGATAGAAACTCATTACTATACTTAGCCGTTTGGGCTATCGTTAAAATAGGAATGAAAATTAAAATAAATATAATAATTGAGTTACGCATTAATCCTTATTAAATCTAATCTTTATCTGAAAATTTAAGTTGATAAACTTAGTAATTAATAAAATGTTTATCAAACTCTCTTTTTTAACTTATTTTTGTAAAAATTATTGTCAATGATAATACAAAAATAGCTATGCAAATCGGTATAAAAAAATTCATTCCAAATACAATTACATCATTGAACTTACTTTCTGGATGCATCTCAATAGCATTAGCTTTTGAAGGATATTTACTGTTTAGTATTTATATGATATTTTTAGCAGCTGTCTTTGATTTCTTTGATGGAATGTCGGCAAGGTTATTAAAAGCATATTCTGTTGTGGGTAAAGAGCTTGATTCACTTGCAGATATGGTTAGTTTTGGAGTTGCTCCTTCTGTTATTGTTTTTCATATGATGAAATTTTCGCTATTTGGAACAATGCAATTACCTGAACAAATACACTTAGGGTTTACTGAGATTATTTTGTTAATAATCCCTTTTTTAATTGCTGTATTTTCAGGAATCAGATTAGCAAAATTTAATGTAGATGAAAGACAAACGGATAGCTTTATTGGAATACCAACACCGGCAAATGCTATGTTCTTTATTTCTTTATTCCTAATTACCATAACCACAAAAAATGATTTTATTTTTAGTCTGCTATCCAATAAAGTAGTGATAACAGTTTTAGTTATTTCTTTTTCTATGCTTCTTATTGCTGAATTTCCAATGTTTTCGTTAAAAGTAAAAAGTTTGGCTTGGGGTGGAAATAAAATTCGTTATATATTTGTAGGGATATCAGTATTATTATTAATATTGTTACAAACTATTGCAATACCGATAATTATTATTTTATATATTTTATTATCAGCTATTAACAACTGGATTTATAAATTCGATTAATCAATAAAAAAATGAAATTTATCGCCGAAATTAATGTAATGCCTTTAAAAGCTTTGTTAGATCCACAAGGAAAAGCAGTTACACACAGTATGAAAAACATTGGATTTACTGAAGTTGAAAATGTTCGTATAGGTAAACATATTACGCTTGAAATAGAAGCAGAAAGTAAAGAAAAAGCTATGGAAAGAGTAAATGAAGCTTGTAATAAAATTCTTTCTAATCCGATAATGGAAGGATTTGATTATTTATTGAAAGAAGTAAAATAATTGATACAAAATATACTATCTTCTTTTTTTAGAAGATAGTTTTTTCATTACTTCAGTTTGTTTTTGAATTGATTCTTTATGAACAAGCTGAAGTAATTTTTTTATAAAATCTTCGGTTAGTCCTAGTTTTTTCCCTAGTCTTATTCGAGTCTTAACAATATTTTCCCACCTGCGTAATTGAAGAATAGTAACTTCGTTTTTGCTTTTATATTTGCCAATTTCTTCAACGAAACCCATTCGTTGCGATAACAACTCTAACATTTGTTGATCTATTGAATCAATCTGTTCTCTTAAACTTTCGAGGACACTTGTAAAATATGCATCATTACTACTTGTATGTCTAAAAATTAAACTATTTAACAGACCTTCGAGCTGATTTGGAGTTAACTGCTGACTTGCATCACTTAAAGCCACATTAGGATTAATATGTGTTTCTATCATTAATCCAGCCATATTCAAATCCATTGCTTTTTGAGCAATTTCCGGTATATATTCTGTATCACCAGCAATGTGGCTAGGATCGCAAATAACCGGTAAATCATGACAAATACTTTTGAGTTCAATAGGAATTTCCCATTTAGGGATATTTCTTAAAGATGTAGCTTCAAAAGGATAGAAACCACGATGAATTGCAGCTAATTTAGCTATTCCCACTTTATGCAGTCGCTCTAATGCCCCAATCCATAAATTAATATCGGGGTTAATAGGATTCTTAACCAAAACAGGTTTTTCGTATCCTTTTAAATGATCTGCTAACTCCTGAACTGAAAATGGATTTGATGTAGTTCTGGCACCAATCCATAAGATATCAACATCGTTTTTAACTGCTAAATCAACATGTTCGGCACTGGCAACCTCAATTGCTGTTAATAAGCCGGTTTCTTGCTTTACCTGTTTTAACCATTTTAATCCATCTTCCCCAACACCTTCAAAATTTCCTGGTCGGGTTCTGGGTTTCCATATGCCGGCTCGGTAAACTCTTACTTTCCCAATACTGGCTATTTCTTGTGCTGTTTTCATAACCTGATCTTCAGACTCTGCACTGCAAGGTCCTGCAATAATTAAAGGTTCATCTAATCCTTTAAACCAGCTATTTATTTTTGAAACACTTTTTAGTTTAGCCATTGTTATGATTTTATGGAATAAAGATAAATATTTTAGATATGAATATAATAAGACCTGCTAAGATTTACTTAACAGGTCTATTACTAAACAAAATTTATTTTACTATTTATCGATTTTTTTTAACGCAAAAACCGAAAGTTTATAACTAAGCCATATTAAAACAGGCCACATAATTAACCATATTATCTCTATCGTGTACATTTTATTCGATTTTAGTTAATAAATATGAATATCTTCTTCCATTTCGGCGGCATCAATCTTTTTATTGTTCATTGATTTCCAAGCATACCAAATATATGCAATAACAAATGGAACCATCAATGAAACATAACTCATAACTGTTAAAGTATAATGACTTGATGAAGCATTTTCAATTGTTAATGAACTTTGTAAATCAAAAGTTGATGGATAAAAAGCTGTATTATTGAATCCTGCAATTAAAAATAGTGCAAAAACGGTTAAGATTGTACCTGATCCTGCATACCATATTCCATTTGAATCAGACTTTAAAATAGATTTACCTATTCCGAATAATACCAACACTACTCCAATTAAGAAAATTATTAGTACCAACGGCATTTGTAAGAAATTGTTTAAGTATTTATATGGTTCATAAGCAACTAATTTAGTTGCCGGATCATAAGCAAATCCGTCAATAAATAGCAACCAGATAACAAATACCAGGAAGAAAAGTACAAAACCAACTGAGTTTACAATTAAACATATTTTAGATCTTGATATTATATTATTTTCATCTACATTATTTCTAAAATAAAGTATACCAAGAACTCGTGCTAAGAAAAATACTGCCAAACCTAAGGATAAATTATGAAAATTTAGTGCTAATTCAAGGCCATGAGCAGCACCTTCCCATTTGGAAAAGTTCATTGCGTTTACAGAAAATTCAGATCCTGTAAAAAATGTTGCTACAGCAGTGCCCAACAATATAGTTCCTAAAGCCCCATTTAGAAATAAGAATACTTCATAGGTTTTTGCTCCTAAAAAGTTACTGGGTTTTGATCTGTATTCATATGAAATTGCCTGAATTACGAATGCAAATAAGATCAACATCCATACCCAATATGCTCCACCAAAACTCGTTGAATAAAACAATGGGAAAGATGCAAAAAAGGCACCACCAAAGGTTACCAATGTTGTAAATGTAAATTCCCACTTACGACCTAGAGAGTTGACCAATAAGCGACGTTCGGCTTCTGTTTTTCCAAGCGAATAAATAAGTGTTTGTCCTCCTTGAACAAAAAGAAGAAAAACAAGGATTGCTCCTAACAGTGCAATTATTATCCACCAATACTGTTGTAATGCTAAATGTGATAAACTTTCAAACATTTTAATGCCCTCCTTCTTTAGGTCCAATTTTTATTTGTTTAAACATAATTTTCAGTTCGGCAATTAATAATGCAGTAAATACTACACCAAATAACCAGAAAGTAATCTGAACTGAACTTGCATCGATTTGAGATACCGCTGCAACCGCAGGTAATAAATCCTGGATAGTCCATGGCTGACGGCCAACTTCTGCCACAATCCATCCCGACATTGATGCTATATACGCCAAAGGTATGGTTACGATTGCTAAGCGCAACAACCATTTTTTATCTGTTAATTTATCTTTATAAATAAAGAAAATAACCATTACAAATATTAATATAAAGTAAAAACCCAATCCCACCATAATGTGGAAACTATAGAATGTCATTGGCACATTTGGAATTATGCTTTTTGGATCATTTAAGAATCCATATCCAAAATATTTAAAGTTTTCATTAAACACCTTAAGGGATTGTTCTTGGATACTATCATTACCTACTTCCTTCGCTTTTTTATATTCGCCTAAAGCAGCTATTGCAATTTTTCCTTTTTCGATCTTTTCATTTGCCGATATTGCGATTTGGGTTTCTCCATTCTTATCTGTGTACTCATAACCACCTTCAACCAAATCCTTAACACCAGGAACAAATGCATCTCCATTTTCGAGAAGTTCATCCAGCTCTGGGGCAACGAGACCTGTGACGAAATCTCAGTCGA
>CAZPMA010000035.1:0-29645 GCA_964587535.1 uncultured Bacteroidales bacterium | reverse complement strand
ACACGTAAACCACAGCTGTAAAGTGTTTCAATAATGGCTTTATTTCTTTGCCCTTCAGGCTTGCTTAAGTCAATTTCGGAAATGATTCTATCAATTTCATCTATTGAAAGTACTTCGGGTAGTTTACGTCCAATTTTTGGTGTTTCAAGTAAACCTGATGGATCAGCATCAATTAAATCTTCCATCAAGAGGTATTTAAAAAAAGCTTTTAATCCTGATATTATCCTGGCTTGCGATCGGGCACTTAAGCCAAATTCATTAATCCATTCCAGAAAGTTTTTAAGGTCTTTAAGTTGAACCTGGGTAGGAGATATGCTTAATTCTTTAATTTCAAGATAAGTAATAAATTTACGTACATCATTTTCATATGCTGTAATGGAATTTCCAGATAGAGATCTCTCTAATTTTAAGAAATTCTTAAATTGAATGATGTTTTTTTCCCAATTCATTAATAAATCATTAAATAAACATTTACTTATTCCAAAGTTAATGTTTATGATTAAATTTGTATATATGTTTTTAATTTTACTATTATGAAAATCCAAATAATTAATGGTCCTAACTTAAATCTTCTTGGCAAAAGAGAAAAAGAAATCTATGGTGATGTTGATTTTGAAGAATTTTTAAAATTACTCATGAAGCATTTTGATGATATTGAACTGGAGTATTTTCAATCAAATGTGGAAGGAGAAATTATTGATAAAATACACGAAATAGGTTTTGATTATCATGGAATTGTTTTAAATGCCGGTGGATACACTCATACATCTGTAGCAATAGCTGATGCAATAGCAGCGGTTAAGACTCCTGTTGTTGAAGTTCATATTTCGAATATTTTTGCACGCGAAGATTTTCGTCATGTTTCTATGATAGGACCTTATTGTTTGGGGAGTATTTCAGGCTTTGGTTTAGATAGCTATCGATTGGCTATTGAAAGTTTAAGGGTAAAAGAAAAGTAGTAAATAGTAAAATAGTGAAATAGTGAAAAGTTAATTTAGTGAATCTGAAACCTGAAACCTGAAACCTGAAATCTGAAATCTGAAATCTGAAATCTGAAACCTGAAACCTGAAATCTGAAATCTGAAATTTGAAATTTGAAATTTGAAATCTGAAACCTGAAATCTGAAATCTGAAACCAGCAACTAATAATAACTAACAATGATAAAAAAAACCAAAATAGTAGCTACGATATCCGACAGAACTTCTACTCCTGATTTTATTAGATCATTACATAATGAAGGAATGGATGTGGTTAGAATGAATACTGCACATCAGAATAAAGAAGGAGCAATTAAACTTATAAATGATGTAAGGGCAGTTTCTGATAAAATAGCACTGTTAATTGATACTAAAGGACCTGAAGTAAGAACAGTTAGAACAGATCATATTGTAAATTTAAAATTAGGACAGGAAATTTGTATTAAAGGTGATCCAGCAAAAGAATCTACAGATGAATGTATTTACGTATCGTATAAGGATTTTGTAAAAGATGTTCCTGATAAAACAAAAATTTTAATAGATGACGGATATGTTGAATTAGAAGTTATTGGAAAATCAGAAGATACTTTATTTTGTAAAGCAACCAATGATGGACTTGTAAAAGGCAGAAAAAGTGTTAATGTACCTAATGTTGCTTTTAATTTACCTTCTCTTTCAGAACGCGATAAAGAATTTATTGATTTAGCCATTGAGCAAGATCTGGATTTTATTGCACATTCATTTGTTCGCAGCAAAGAAGATGTTTTGGCAATTCAAAATATATTAGATAAGCATAATAGCGAAATTAAGATTATTGCAAAAATTGAAAATCAGCAGGGTGTTGATCATATTGATGAAATTTTAGATCATGCCTATGGTGTAATGGTTGCTCGCGGGGATCTGGCTGTTGAGATTCCATATGAAAAAATACCGGGTATACAACGTTACTTAATTGATAAGTGTATTGAGAGAAGAAAACCTGTAATTATTGCAACTCAGATGTTGCATAGTATGATTGATAATCCGCGCCCTACGCGTGCCGAAGTAAATGATGTGGCAAGTGCTGTGTATAGAAATACAGATGCTATTATGTTGAGTGGCGAAACCGCAAACGGTTCATATCCGGTAGAATCAGTTAGAACAATGGCTACCGTAGCTATGGAAGTTGAAAAAACGAAAAAGCCTATCAATGACATTCCTGTTATTGTGATTAATAATAAAGTTTCAGCAACACTTATTAAATCGGCGGTTGAAGCTGCAGTTAATTTAGATGCTAAAGCAATTATTGCCGATTCAATGTCGGGAAGAACATTACGAAGCTTGTCAGCATACCGCGGATCAAAACCAATTTTTGCTCAATGTTACTCCAAACGTACCATGCGGGAAATGGCTTTAAGCTATGGTGTAATTCCAAATTATATGGAACTACAGGAAACATCACATAAGTTTTTAGCTGAAGCATTAAATAATGTGATTCGTGATTATAAATTTTGTAAAGATGATTTGTTTGTTGTTGCGGCAGGTAATTTTGGAAGAAGCTATGGTGTTTCATTTACAGAAATAGGAACATTGGAAAATTTAATGGGTAATTTGGTAGATTAAATAAAAAAGAGAGTATTAAAAATACTCCCTTAAGTTCCATTCAATAAATTCGCTTTTCCAGGCTGGAAATAGATTATCTTCTTCCGGGATTTTTGCTCCTTGCGTGTTAAATAATTGCAGAAATTGTTGAGTCTCTGATTTATCAAATTGCATTGCTTTTTGAGCTAAACCTGTTCGAAGAAAATACGTTTTATTTCCTATAGTAAACTTTTTAATACACAAATCATTTTCAATGTGATCATCTAATATTAATCCTTTAAAGCTAATCTCAAGTTCTTCAGGAATATCTATATTAGAATCTTTGTCTGTAATTAATTTATTTCGCCCGATAAAATAATATTGATTTTTATCTTTTAACGTTCGTAGAAATCCATTTTCAGTAAGTTGAGCATTTTCTTCAATGAATTTTGAAGCAATTTTCTTTCTGAAACCAGCTTTCTGGAATCTGTTTTTAAAATGGAATGCACAGTAATTTACTCCAATCGGCAAGTTATTATCTGCCACGAATTCAATTAGTTTTAAAGCTGTTAGTTCGGATTCCATTACCGTTGCTTGTTCGCTGTGCAGGTATGTGTAGTTTCTTTTTAAAAGTTTTGGAGCATTGTAATTGGTTAATCGCAATTGGTGTAAATTTAGATTTGTAACCCCTAATTCGATAAGTTCAGGGATAACTTGTTTTAGTTTATCAAACTCTTCTGGCACAGCAGGAATCTCTACAGTTAAGTTAGGAATTATTCCTTGCGCATATTTTAAAAATTTTAAATTATAGTTTGTAGCTCCAATATCAAATCTTATTTCATCAATCCCGGCATTGGCTATTTGCTTAAACTTATCTTCGGAACCTAAAAGACCATTTGTATACATCCATAAGTACAGATTATTACCAAAATGTTGTTTTATCTTTGTTACATATTCCAATGTTCGCTCGAAAACCATTAAAGGCTCGCCACCACTTAAACTACTTCCTTTAAATCCAAAATACTCAAGATAGGCAATATAATCTTCAGGATTATCAAAACTTGTAAGCTGGGTAGATGGGATGCCATCGTGTTCCTGATTGGCGGGGCAATAAAAGCAATTAGCATTACATTTTCCGGTAATAAAAAGGCACGACCATTCGCCTTGTCCACATAACTCACAACCTTTAGAAAGGCTGTTAATCCAGGGTTTTGTGTTCTTAAACGACCAGTTTAGTTTTTGATTTAATTTTTCTAAAAGATTTTTTCTTTCTTCTTCTTTCTCAAAGGCTTCGTAATAACCAATCCATTGTATTTGATTATTAAATGCAGGATATTGTGAATTGTTTTTATTAATTAATTCGTTTAAAAAATTGATATATGCGCTCATCTGATAATACTTAAAATGTGAATACAGGAATTCTATTAGCTTGAAAACAAATGTGTTTTAAGCTTCGATTTCAGATGAGATTAATCACAGTTCAGAGAAAATATACAGACAAATAAGGATATTAAATATATTAGAATATCCTTTGAAGGTTATAAATTCAAGAAAATTATAAACAATAATTTTTTGCATCAAATAAAAATTAATGATGTAAAAATAGATATTTTTTGAATGCTATTTAGTTATTTTTGAATTTCCAGATAGACTCATAATAAGAAATTCTAAGAGAATAATTACTTATCTTTTAAATAATATTAAAGCCAATAGAAAATTTCTACTGGCTTTATATTTTTAAGACAATTAATATTATTGTTCTAAATCAACACCGGTTTTACCTAAAAAAACAGGATCAAAAGAATAGGCTATCAATTTACTATTTTTAACATTGGGGAGGTTAGTATTTGATGAACTTGTATTGGAATATATTGTATGAGTAACCGTATGTGCATCATAACAATACCAATAACCAGCATTGTGTTTTAATGTTTCCTGATAATTATTACCTAAGTAAAAATCTGATTCAAAATGAACATAAATGTCAGTTTTATAATTTTGCCAGGTTCCTAATGCCCAGGCTGGTCGTCTCAATGATCTTATTTTATAATAGAAATTTGTATAAGTATAGTTGGAATAATTACAATTCTTATCTATAGAATAATAACTTGTTTGTAAAAACTTAAAGTATCCTATTATTTTAATAACATTCATATTATTTTGTGAATCTGATCTTTCCCATTGATTTGATGTTACATTTGAATATGAATATGCATAACAATCATCATCATCATCAATTTCTTGAATTGGTATATCACCTGAACCAGGTTCCACTGGTTCAATATTTGGTTTTGAATTGTCATAATTGATTTTAGCAAGTTCAACAAAAGGTGAATTTTCAATTAATAACTCGTGTAGTTTCGACCAATCACTATCTTTTAATTTTCTAACATCATCTCGTGTATAACGATAAATTTTTCCTTCTACTGAAATAATTCCATTTTCATTAACAATAGGAGCGTAAATGTCATGATACAGATTCATATCATAATATTTAATGTCATCTTCTTTTAGTTCAATAAGTAATACTGAATTTTCATAGGTTTCGAGTAAATAATTATATTTCTCATTAACAAGATCTACAGTAACAGAACCTTTATTTTCATTATAGCTTTTCTCAAGCTCTTTTAACATAAGTTCTTCTTCAATGCAAAAGCAATCGTAAACATTTCTCAAAGATTTAAACCCTAAATTGTTTTCCCACTGATCCAGATATTCTGCATCTTTGTTTTCTAAAATTTCCAGAGTGCTATATACAATACTCCAGTCTTTAAAAACTAGCACTCCATCTTTTACATAAACTTCGGGAACTTCTTCCTTAAACGATTCTGGTTTTGAAATTTCTTTTTCGCAGCCAAAAATTAATAAGGCAAATGCGATAATAAATAGTAATTTTTTCATTTTTTTTAGATTTAATTAATTAAAGTGTTATTAAGTCTAGAATAGATTTAAATAGCAGCTCAAAGATATTGATATTCTTTAGTTTAAATATCGAGAAATGGGTTTGTATATGAAGTAATTAATGAGTGGTATTATTTCTGAAATAAATGTATATGTTGAATTTGTAAATGGTTTTCATTTAAACCAATATTTTCATGTTTATATTAAAAAAAAATAAGTTAATAATAAAGCAACTTAAGTGGTTTTTTTATAGATAAGTCTTATTTATTTCTCAATATCAAGATTTGTATTTAAGTCAGTTACTTCATATTCGTATTCCGGATACTCATAAATGGGCACTCGTGGTTCTGTTTCACCAATAGAATATCCCCAAATGCTTTCATAATCTGATATTTCTTCGCCTATACTTTCTAACTGCTCAAGATATTCACTTATTGATTTTGATTCGATGATAATTACTTTGCCCATTTTTTCGATAATAGGACTGTGGTTTCGGTTTACATCATGATCAAATTCCAGAATTCTACGTCCATATCGTGTAATGCCTATAGTCCTGAATGTTAGGCTTTTTCCAACGCCCGGAAGGTTTAAAACGTTTCTGTCGGTGCCTAAAAATGGGAGGTCTGCTTTATTTCTTAAATCAGCTATTTTATCAACCAGTAATTCAGAATGTTCAGGAAAGTCTTTTATTTCTTCGAAATATTCTTCAGGGATTTTACCGTATATTTTCTCTTCTATTTGCTCCTGAACAGCACGCTCGTTCGTGGCAAAATTGAAGTTATTTTCCATGTAACCTTTTACACTAAAGGTATAATAATTAATTATTCCGATATCATTCAATACTTTTCTTAGCTTTGATGAATGCCCCCGTCGGGATGCGGCGGCGGTAAAAACCAATTGGTTAGTTACTGTCCAACCAGCAGTAATCAATCTTCTTACACCTTCACGAGCTTCAGGAGTAACTTCCATTGGAGATTCAAAATGTGTTTGTATAACAAATTGCTTAATTCCTATTTTAGATGCTTTATCTTTGAATTCTTTTAAAATCTGAGCAAGTTTTATTGTAATGCGTTGAGGTAAATATACTGGCAATCGTGTTCCCAATCTTACTCGAAGGATTTCAGCATATTTTTCACCATCTTTGCGTTTTTTATTGGCTTTCTTTTTACGGATGGCCATATCATAAATTTCATTTAGGATTTTCTCTAATGACTTATCTGAACTCATTAAAGCATCTCCACCTGTAATTAGAATATCACGTAACTGAGGGTCATCTTCCCAATATTTTATAAGACTTTTTAATTTTTCTTCCCAGCTTTGTCCTGGTTTTAATTTATCAAGATTAAAATTTAAGTTTCCTCTTTGAAAATCATACATTCGTTGACAAGAAGCACATAAGCCGCCGCATGCACGTCCAATTGTATCAGGTATGAGAATAGCCACTTCAGGGTATCTTCTATGAATATTATGATCTGAGGGTAAAAGCCAACCTGCGGCATTTGGTTTTCCGGGTTCAACTTTATCTTCCTTTTCCCAGGCAATGATTGTTCCATATTCATCTAATAATTGCTGGCTATACACAACATAATGTCTGATAGCTAAATCGGCACCAACAGCAAAATAAGGAACACGAACATGAAGGAGAGATAAATAATACGGATTTACAAAAAATGGGATTCCCATATCTTTTGCTTCGAAAAGCAGTTTCATAGTGTCAGGATCAAGAGAGTTTCCTAATAGCTCATTAAGTAATTCGGGCGAACGCACTGCAAAACGCAAATGAAAAACACTTTCATCCCACCACTCGAGCATTTTTAGGTACTTCTGCTCTTGCGAAAGCTCTTTCTCAAAAAAATACTTAGAGTCATTAATTTCTCCGGTATCCATTTTATCAATTAAAATCTTAATGATTCGTTCACGATTTTCTTCACGTAGTTTGGCAATTCTTGGATCCAAGCCATGTGACCAGCGATCCATCCATTGTTCTACCTGTTTTTTCGATGGAATTTCTCTTTCTAATTTTCCTGTAAATTGTCTAAACAATTGCAACATATCTTCAAAGAAGAAAGGTTTAGCACCTCCTGTTCCATATGTCACAGCTAACCATATTAATGCAACAGGATTACTTATAGCTTTTTCGCCATGAAGATTTAAATCATCAAATTCACGTCCTGCATTATCAATATAATCTAAAATACGGATTGCTGCAAAATCTCTCCATTTAAGTTTTTCAAAGGCTTCTCTTCCTTCAGTTTCACGTTTATAAAATTTATAGGCATTATTATGTTTTTTTAGCTCTTCAATAATCCAGTTGCGAACTCCAACTAAAGCTTCTGTCTCGTTTCTTGCATTTCTCATTATTTCATCTAATATTGGATTTTCTTTGAGCAACTTTCGAAGTAGCATATGCGATTTAACCGAAATAGCAATTTGATCTAGTTCGTGAACAATAGTGGACATAATTATATTAGTATTGATGAGCTAATAATATAATAAAAAAAAGGAAGCTTTTCAAGCGCTTCCTTTGTAAATTCAATTCTATTTTTAATTCCTTATTTTCTTTTTACAAAAATAAAGTCACCACCTTCATCACCTGTATCTTTTATTTCTCCATACTGAGGAATATTCGGACTATTATTAAGCACTGCTACTTTAAAGCTACTAAACAATTCTTCTGAAGAAATAAAATCTTGAGTATTGTCTGTTAACCTTTTGTTTAAATACAGCAGGAAAACGCTTCTGTCTGGAACTTCCTTTAATGATCCACTTGTCATAGCTTTACGGCTTGGATACTCATATAGCTTTTGAATTGATTTTGGCGCATCGTTAAATGCTTTACGTGTTTTAAAAATTCCACCACTAAAGCAGGCATCTGCAATTAAAAGAGTGTGTTTTGTTTTTACAGTTCTAAGATAATCTCGAATAGTACTATTTCGCATCCAGTTTGCTGTATTTGATTTTTTTGAATCAGATGGCAGCCAATAACCAACTTCGTCTTGTGGATCCCAATATCCATGTCCGGCATAGAATATCAGAAGATTGTCATTTTCAGTAATAATCTTATCTAACCTGTCAAGTTCAGTTATAATTTCCTCGCGTTTAGGACTTTTTAGAAAAGTTACATTTTCTTTGTCGAAGGTATAGTATGTTGTTAAGGTATTATATAGTTTTTCCGCATCCGCTTCAGGCTGATCAAGGTTCATTATTTCCGGATCAGGGTAATTGCTGACTCCAATTAATAATGCATAATACTTACCATCTTTACGTTCTTTTGTATCAATTTTATTTGTATTGGGTATATTTGCACCCGAATACCGTTGATTTTCCTTAATGAGTGATTTATAGATAACAGGATATGTTTCTTCAACTGAGTTTTGATGTTCATCAATTGCACGAACAAAAATATTGTTATTACCTTCAGCTAAATATGCATCTGCTTTAAATTCACCTTGTTCATCTATAACTGTATACATACCGTTTATGGTTAGCTCAAAAATATCGCTTTCATCACTTACTTTCCCTGAAAGAATAATTTCATCTCTATTAACAGTTATTGGTTCGGTTTTATTTAGTTTAGGCTCCGTAATTGTAATTACCGGAGCATTGGTATCTGTAATTTTATTTTCAGTTTTAATATTGAATGTTATTGCAGGCGAAATAAGCTCTGTTTTAACAGGTTCATTATTATTATTTAATGAGATATCTTTAAATTGAATGGTTCCAAGTTTAAGATCTAAACCATAAGTAATTTCTAATACTTCAATTCCCAATTCAACTAATTTTAATCTATCAGCAATATTATCTGTTACATTAAAACCAAAAATAGCGGTCTTTGTATCTCCGGTTTCGAATGTCACTGTTGGAGCAGTATGTCTTCCATTACCACGTTCCTTATCTAATTTTGAATTTTGTGCTTCGAACCTTTTATCATTAATATCATATATTCTTGCTTTTCTGTTATATAGTTTCAGGTCTCTTTTAGTACCATTATTTGTAATTCTTAATGCGCAAATAACCAATTTATTTTTTTTGTATGCTTCTGTAAGTTCAAAATTAAAATCATGCGCATAATCTGAAGGATTTTCAATTTTTTGTGGCTTTGCAATGAGTTTAAAGGTAAAATCCCCAGCAAAATCTTCTCTGTCTGCAAGAACATCCCAAATAACAAGCTTATTTATTCCACCTTCAATTCCTTCACCAATATCTCCTGTCAAAGTTTCAACCGGAATATTATAACTTACACCACCATTATCTGAACACAAAAGAATAATCTCAAAAATCTGTCCTATCTTTTCTTGAGTTAAATCATAAAAGATATTAATCTTATTTTCGAGCTTTTTAACTTTCAGATTTTCAATTTTCTGTGCTTTCAAATAGCTGTTTGAGCTTATTAAAATAGCTATTAAAAAAAATAATTTTAATTTTTTCATAATAATCTAATGGTTTGGGGTTGAAAACATCCAAATTAATTAAATATTATTAAGTATCCAAGCCCATGAAAAAAATAAACCGATATTACTCAATGAAAATTATTAAAATTGATTTAAGTGATTAAACTTGTTTTAAAGAATCAAAAAAATGCTAATTTTAGCTAATCATGTTTTCAATAAAATTATTTATATCAGTTATATTATATTGTTCAATATCTTATCATCCTGTTCATGTTTCAGTAACAAATATGGAATATGATACAGATAGAAATGAGATCCATTACTCGATTAAGGTTTTTAAAGATGATTTTCAACTTTTATTTGTTCACTTAAATCAAATATTGATAGATTTTAATAATCAGGAAGATATTGATAAAAATATTGAATTAATTAAAGGATATTTTGATAGGAATATAAGGGTTGAAATTAACAATCAATTGCTCCAAAGAAATATTGTAGACTATACGATTTCTGAAGATGCTGTATGGTTTAGCTTTAATGCCCCAATAAATGAGAAAATCCTTTCAATAAAATTGATAAATACTGTACTTTTGGATTTATATTTTGATCAGAAAAATTTATTGATTTTTAAAGCAGGAGACTTTGAGAATGGATATAGGTTTGATATTAAAAATAAAGAATATTTGATAGCATTTTAATGATTAGATACGTATTTAAAATAATATTATTAGTAGTTATATGTGAGTTTGTATTTCTAGATTTTACTTATGCAACTCACAATAGGGCAGGTGAAATAACTTTTAAGCAATTATCAGACCTGACATATGAAATAACTGTAACTACTTATACTTATATATTAAGCAATGTAGACAGAGAAGAACTTGAAGTGGAGTGGGGAGATGGCACTTTTACAACTGTACCAAGGACAGGTGTGTTAGATTTGCCAGATTATTACAGGCAAAATAAATATGTTGGTACGCACACTTTTCCTGGTCCGGGTATTTACGAAATTTTAGTTCAGGACCCCAATAGAAATTTTGGAGTTGAAAATATTCCAAATTCCGTAAATATTGTATTTTCTATAAAGACAATATTGCTTGTAAACCCCGAAATAGGCTATAATAATGCTCCATTATTACTAAATGCCCCGATAAATAAGGCTGCCCAATATCGGGTTTTTGTGCATAATCCCGGAGCATACGATTTAGAAGGTGATAGCCTGTCATACTCTTTAACCAATTGTACCGGTGAAGATGGAGAAGCAATTTCAGGTTACTCATTACCTCCTGCAACATCATCCATTGGGATAGATAAAGTGAGTGGAGATTTTATTTGGAAAACACCACCAAATATTGGAAAGTATAATGTTGCAATAAAAATTGACGAGTGGCGTCATGGATTAAAAATAGGATCTATTACCCGCGATATGCAAATAGATGTTTATAAAACAGAAAATCACCCGCCGCAAACAGATACTATTCCTAATATTTGTGTATTAGCTGGCGACACTGTAACTCTTTATATACATACAACAGATGAAGATATAAATGACATTGATGTTAGTTTAACAGGAGGACCATTCCTTTTTGAAGATAGCTCTGCAACTTATGAAGAGATTAGTAGTGTACCGGGAGAAAATATTACAAAGTTTACATGGATAACAAACTGTAATCATATTAGCAAAGATCCTTTTATGGTGTATGTAAACTCAAAAGACAATCACCCGGAAGTTGATTTAGCAGGAGTAAGGCGTTTTTATGTCAAAGTGATAGGCCCTGAACCAAAAAATCTGGATGCTGAACCCGGTAATGCATATATTCAGTTAACCTGGGATGTGCCGGAATGCAGTCCTGTAGGATATAGGGTATACCGAAGAGTTGGTTCGTCTGATTTTACACCCGATAGTTGTACAAGTGGTTTACCCGATGCAGCTGGTTATGATTTAATAGATGAAATTAATGATCATTATTATATTGATAATGATAAAGGAGACGGTTTAGTACAAGGATTTAATTATTGCTATAGGATTGTTGCAGAATTTAAAGATGATGGTGAAAGCTATGTCTCTGAAGAAAAGTGTTCTGGATTAGCTCCCGGGGTACCTGTTATGACAAATGTGAGTGTTGAAAATACAGATGAAACAAACGGTGAAATAATGGTAAAATGGGTAAAACCGGATCAGCTGGATACAATTACCGGAGCTCCGGGACCATTTAAATATATAGTCTATCGTTCGGAAGATCAATTGGGGATGTATATGCACAGAGTTGATTCTATTTTTGATATAAATGATACCACTTATCATGATAATTCATTAAATACAAAAGATACGCAGTTTTCATACGAGATTGCATTGTTTAATAATACTCCAGGGAATATATTCAGAATTGGAATCCCACCATTGGCATCATCCATATTTTTAGACTTAGTACCTTCAGATAATACTGTTGAAATTAATATTAAGAAGAATACACCCTGGTTAGATAATGAGTTTGTAATTTATAGATATAATGAGTTTTTGGGAGATTTTGATTCCATCGATTATACAATGAACAGATCTTATTCGGATAATCATCTTGCCAATGGAAAAGAATTTTGTTATAAGGTAAAAAGTTTGGGAATGTATACAAAAAATGATATTGAGCATCCAACTGTAAACTGGTCTCATGTAAATTGTATGACACCGGTTGATAATCAAAGACCTTGTCCTCCAACATTAGTAGTAAAATCATCATGCGATAGTTTAAAAAATATATTAACATGGAATAACCCTAATTTAACATGTGCAGATGATGTAATCGGGTATAAGGTTTTTTATATCAATAAATTAGATTATACACTTGATTCAATACTAAGAATTGAAGGGGCAGAAAATACCAGGTATGATCATTATCCTGAAGAATCATTGGGTGGTTGTTATGCAGTAACTGCCATTGATTCATTTCAAAATGAAAGTCAGGCATCGTACGTAAAATGTGTTGATGATTGCTCATATTATAGTTTGCCAAATGTTTTTAGTCCTAATGGAGATGGGAAAAACGATATTTTCAAGGCAGAAAATCCTAATAATGTAGTAAAAAAGGTTGATATGAGAATATTTAATCGTTGGGGAGAGTTAGTGTTTAAAACATCTGAAGCTAACATTAATTGGGACGGAAAAATTAAAAACTCAAACAATGTAGTATCGCCAGGTGTATATTATTATGTTTGTGATGTTTGGGAACCAAGGCTCTCAGGTCTTGAAGTAAGAAATATTGTCGGATTTATTTATGTTTTTACAGACGAAGGAGGGCCTCCTATATACCATGAGTAGATTTGTAAGCATATGGATATTTTTTTTCATTTCAGTTTCAGGTTTTTCACAAACAAATGAAATGAAAGAGCTGTTTGTTTATGTCCAGTATGAAAAAACAAATTACTCGCTCGCTTTGGATTCCTTAAATAAATTATTAAAGATTAACAGGAGCGATGAGCTTGTATTAACGAAAGCTTTAATTCTTTTTAAACAAAAAAACTATACAGAAGCACTTAATTTTGCAGATGAAATCAATAAGAAATCTTTTGGAAAAGGAGCAGAGCTTAAACTTAAAATATACCTTGAACAAGACAATTATGAGAATGCTAAACAAGCATTGCTTGAAAATCTGAACTCAACATATAAAATTTCCTTGTTTGATTTACTAAATAATCCGGAGTATAATAAACTGCAAGGCTCAGAGCTTATCGACAATGTTTTAAAATCAAATATTTACTCTAAAACAGAAAAACAACTTTATCAGGCTGAGCGTTTAATATCGGTGCAAAAATATGAACAGGCTTCTTTTGTAATTAGTCAAGTTTTAAACAGGAATGCAAATATTGCAGAAGCTTATTATTTACAGAGCAAAATAGAGTCGATTAATGGGTATCATCGAAAAGCGCTCGACAAAGTGAATATTGCTATTAGTTTAAAATCGCTACCTGATTATTATTACCAAAGAGCCCAATTGCTGATAAAACTTGAAAAATATAATCAGGCGATCTTAGATATAAATAAACTCATAAAACAACAAGCAGGGAATTTTGATAATTATATATTGCAGTCAAAATTAAATATGCTAAATGGTCAATACGAAAAAGCAGTTCAAATAACAGAACATTTAATAGACTTAAACCTAAATAATGCTGATTTGCTGTTTGTTAATGGGAAATCAAACTTTGAATTAGGAAATAATTTAGCTGCTCTCAAATCAATAAGTGAGTTAATTAATCTAAAACCATCCAAAGAAGCATTTGAACTTCGTGGTGATATTTATATGCAATCAAAAACCTATGAATTTGCAGAAAAAGATTATTCAATGTTTTTGGATATTGAACCATACAATGGATCAATTTATGCTAAGAAAGGCCTGGCAAGATATTATTCGGGTGATCGTAAAGGAGCATGTTCCGATTGGCGAAAGGCAATACGTTATGGCAGTTACGATGCGGTAAAATATCAGGAGAAATATTGTAAATAGGAATATGATTAAGTTAAACATACATTATTTTTATTTGTTAATATAAAGTGACAAGAAAAATTAATAGAAATGAAAAGTATAAAAACTGAGATTAAATGGGCAGTTATTTTTTCTATAATGACTTTGTTATGGATGTTTTTGGAAAAATTAATTGGACTGCACAGTACACATATTGATAAGCATATGTACTTAACCAATTTATATGCTATACCAGCAATATTGATTTATGTTCTTGCACTTAAAGACAAAAAGAAAAATATTTATGGTGGAAAATTAACTTATAAAAAGGGATTAATATCTGGAATCATTTTAACCCTTATAATAACAATAATTACTCCTTTGACACAATGGATTACTTCATATATAATCACTCCCGAGTATTTTCATAATGTGATAAAATATTCTTTGGAAACTGGATATTACAATTCCTTAGAAGAAGCTGAAGCATTTTTTAATTATAAAAATTATGCAATTCAAGGCTTTATATGGGCTTTAGCTTTAGGGCTTGTAACTACATTGCTTGTTATGATATTTCTAAGAAGTAAAAAGACATCATAGCTATAATCCTTATACTAATTTTTGAGAATAATACTAAGTCTTATGAAATGAATGCTTAACAGAAATTTGTTTTGCTTATAATTTGATTATCTCTTGTATAGGTTTTTAAGGTTTATGTAACTACAGGAATCGTAAATCGAAATGAACTTCCTTTCCCCATTTCACTTTCAAGCCAGATTTTTCCTCCATGTCTTTCTACAAATTCTTTACACACAACTAATCCTAAACCTGTTCCTGTTTCATTTTCAGTGCCTTTGGTAGAAATGCTATCGGAAATAGCAAATAATTTAGACCTTAGGTCAGAAGGGATCCCAACACCTGTGTCACTAATTGAAATAAGAATAAATTCTTTTTTATTTTCACCAATTTTATTTTCAGATCTTATAGTGATGCTTCCTCCTTTGGGAGTAAATTTTATGGCATTTGATATCAGGTTTCGAATTACTGTATTTAGCATATTTGCATCTGCCAAAATAGATTCACTATTTTCTAAATTAGATATTATATTTATTTCTTTCCTTTTAGCATTTTCTGTTAAAAGCGAGACAATGTTATTTGTTAGTTCTTTAATATTTATTTGTTCTGGTGTAAACTTTATTCTATCCGTTTGCGATTGTGCCCAGGTAAGCAGATTTTCTAATAAATTATAGGTTTTAACGGTTCCTTCTTTTATTAAGTTTAAATAGGTATCCAACTCTTCATCGTTATACGATTTGTGATCTTCAGCTAACTGTTCTGAAATGCCTAATAAAGAATTAAAAGGACTTTTTAAATCGTGAGCTATAATTGAAAACAACTTATTTTTAGTAGCATTTAGTTCTTCCAGTTTATCATTCTTATCTTTAAGTTCTTCAGACTGAGTTTGAATTTCTTCATTCAGGTTTTGCAGTTCAATATTCTTATTAAGAATTTGCTCTTTTTGTTCTCTAAGTATTTTGTTTGCTTTTCTTTTCTGGATAATATTGATCAAAGCTATTAAAGATAACAAAGTCATTAATAAAAAACCTAAAATAGAAGCAATATTAACGATTCTTTGTCTTTTTAATTTTTCTTTAGAAAGAGCATCTTTTTTTTGTTGTTCTAATGCAATTACTTGTTTTTCTTTTTCAAATTGCATTCTGATTTCTATTGCAGCAAGCTTTTTAATATTTTCTTGATTTAAAATGCTATCGCTAAATTGTTTATATATTTTATTAAATAAATTGGCTTTTTTATAATTACCATATTGCTCATACAATTCGGCCAATCCCTTTGCTGAACCTGCCAGATTGAGATCATTATCAATTTCTTCTGCAATTTTGTATCCTTTCAGTAAATAATCTTTGGCTTTATTGAGTTGATTTGTTTTTAAATACAAATTCCCAATACTATTATAAGATTGAGCAATATCTTTTTTATCATCACGACTTAGTCTAATTTCAAGAGCTTTGGTAAGAAAATCCAATGCTTCATCATATTTTTTTTGTTTCGATAAAACTACTCCTTTGCCATTGTTTGCCCAACCAAGTATATGTTCAAAGTTAATTTCCTGGCCAAGTTCAATACATTTATCATAATATTCTAATGATTCAATTAACTTATTTTGTTTTTCATAAACCAAAGCAATATTATTTAAGCAGTAAGTAATTTCAACTTTATTATTTAGCTTTTTATTTATATCAAGAGCTTTTTTATAATATTCAATTGCTTTGTTGTAATCTTTCATTTCATAATAGATTATTCCAATATGAATTAAAGAGTGTGAAATGCCTTTTATATCATTGGTTTCTTCATCAATTTTTAATGAGCTTTGAAAATTTCTCATGGCAAATAAATAATTACCTTGATTTCTGTAAATATTTCCAATATTAATTAGACAATGTGAAATTCCATCTTTATTGTTTATTTCCTCAAATTTATTTAGTGATTTATACAGATATTTAAGAGCTTCGGGATAATTGGCATTATAAGTATAGTGTAGTCCTATAATTCGCAAACTCTCAGCTTCTCCTTTGTAAAACCCAATCTCATTTGAAATTTTCATTGCTTGTTCAGCTAACTGAAATGATTTTTCAGAATTTTGAGAATGAATTGTGTATGCTAAATTATTTAATAAATTAATTCGTAAAGTATCTTTTTGGGAATGTGTTAATAGCAGATTCTCTAAACTATCAATTTCTGTATTTTGTGATTTTAGCACATTTAGAAATGCTGCAACTAACAGTATCGAAATTGTAAGACTTAGTTTTCTCATACTCAACGCTTTTTGTCAATGACAATATAGTGTTTTTTTGAATAAGCAACAAGTTTTGTAAATTAATGCTTTAATAAAACATAGATTATCAAGTAGTTAATAGTAAATTTGAAATTAAAATTAAATAAGTTCATTAGAACCCATAAATTGTAAAACCACCATCAACACTAATGCACTGACCTGTGATATAAGCAGCTGCTGGCATGCACAGAAATGAAACTGCCGCGGCAACATCTTCAGGATTACCGACTTTTTGCATGGGCGTTCTGCTTATTACTTCATTGTAATAATCTTTATTTTTAAGCACGGTTTCTGCTAAGGGTGTTTTAATATACCAGGGAGCAACTGCATTAATACGAATATTATCTTGTGCCCATTCACCAGCCAGGTTTTTTGTTAATTGTATAAGTGCAGCTTTTGTCATTCCATAAATGGAACCTGTCCGTAAATGAGTTTGTCCTGCCACAGACGATATATTCACAATATTTCCCTGTTCTGATTTTTTTAAAAGCGGATAGGAGAGTTTACTTAATTCGAATGCCGAACGCAGGTTTGTATTTACAACTTTATCATATTCATCTTGAGTATAATCAATCGTTTTCTTGCGAATGTTTGTTCCAACATTATTAACCAAAATGTCTAATTTATTCCATTTTATCTTTATTTCTGATATAATTTTTTGAATATCTTCAATCTTACTTACATCTGCTTCAATAAAGCTTAATTTTTCAGAATTAATTTTTGTTTTTAGCTCTTTAAATGCATTGATATCTCGTGCAACAACAATAACTTCAGCACCTAATTCAATAAATTCATTGGTGATAGCTTCGCCAATTCCTTTTGTCCCACCTGTTATAAGTGCTTTTTTATTTGTAAGATTCCATCGGTTTTTCATGTAACTAATATTTTTTAACAGTAATTATCCCATTTCCTGCAGATAAAACATTACCTATATGCGATGCAAACTTAATTCCGTTTGATTTTAGCGCATCAATAACTTGATCTTTTTGATCTTGTTTAACTGTAAATAATAATCCACCAGAAGTTTGAGCATCGTTAAATACAATTTTATCTACATCTGAAATATTATTATCCCAGTCAATGTATTTAGCAAAATAGTTAAGGTTGTTTGTTGAACCCCCTGGTATCACATTTCCTGCTGCAAATTCTATTGCTTCAGGAATAATAGGAACCTGATCAGCATTAATTTCAACATCTACTTTGCTTGCTGTTGTTAGTTCGCTTAAGTGTCCTAGTAATCCAAACCCGGTTACGTCAGTACATGCACTTACGTCAAACTCAATGATTGTTTCAGAAGAAATCTTATTTAGTTGTTTCATTGTATTTGTAACAAAATCAATTGTTTCCTTATTTGCAAGTCCGCGTTTAATAGCAGTTGATATTATTCCTGTGCCGATAGGTTTAGTTAATATGATGGCATCACCAACTCTGGCTCCTGAATTAGCCAATATTTTATTTGGATGTGCTATGCCATTAACTACCATTCCATATTTTGGTTCAGGATCATCAATCGTATGTCCCCCAATTATTTCAATGCCGGCTTCTTTGGCCTTATCTTGTGCTCCATGTAATATTTCTTTTAATACTTCAATGGGTAGCCTGTTTGAAGGAAAACCAACAATATTTAATGCAAAAATAGGAGTGGCACCCATAGCATAAATATCACTTAAGGAGTTGGCAGCAGCAATGGCTCCAAAATCGTATGGGTTATCGACAATAGGTGTGAAGAAATCAACCGTCTGAATTAATGCTGTATCGTTGTTTATCTTATATACTGCTGCATCATCTGAATTGTCTGTATCAATCAGAATATTTGGATTAGTAGTTTTTGGGATGTCCTTTAAAATTTTCTCCAGTTCCTGTGGACGCAGCTTACATGCGCATCCTAATCCCTGAGTATATTTCGTTAAACGAATATCAGAAAAATCACTTATCTGAACATCCGATAGTTCTGTTTGGGCTGTTGATAGTTTCTTTACTGTCTCAATAATAACTTTTGACGCTACGTTCACTTCGTTTTCTGTTGTAGATTTACCAACAGAGAACCGAATTGTACCCATTGCGTATTCTGTTTTAAGTTTTATTGCAGTAAGTACTGGTGACACATCAATTGAATCTGTGTGGCAAGCAGCTCCAGCTGATGCAGCAATTCCTTTTAATTCTAACTCGTTAAGCAGGATATTTGCTTCAACACCCGGAAAACTAATGTTTAAGGTATTTGAAAGTCTGTATTCTGGATGACCGTTAAGTTTGATTTGTGGAAGTTCATCTTTTAGATTCTGGAACAATAGGTTTCTTACTGATTGCATGTGAGTAATATTACGATACAGGTATCTGTGTGCAATTTCGCATGCTTTGCCAAGACCAACAATTTCAAGTACATTTTCTGTCCCTGCGCGCTTGTTCTGCTCATGATCAGCACCATGAATCAATTTTTCAAGCTGAACACCTTCCTTAATATAAAGGGCTCCAATTCCTTTTGGAGCATACAGTTTGTGACCAGCAATAGACAGTAAATCTACACCCATTTCTTTAACGTCTACCGGATATTTTCCTGTTGACTGTGCTGCGTCGGTGTGAAAATAAATATTGTTTTTTTGAGCAACCTTTGCAATTTCTGAGATTGGTTGAATAGTGCCAATTTCATTATTTGCATGCATAATTGTTATTAAAATCGTTTGTTTAGTAATTGCTCTTTCTAACTTTTCAAGATCCACTACACCAGTTTCATCAACAGGAATATAAGATATTTTAAAACCTTTCTTTTCAAGATATTTACATACTTCAAAAACAGCAGGATGTTCAATTGTTGAAGTAATGATATGATTTCCCCTGTTTTCATATGCGTAGGCAATTCCTTTTATAGCATAATTGTTTGATTCAGACCCACCGCTGGTAAATATTATTTCGTGTGGTTTACAATTAATTAAACTGGCAACCTGTTTGCGAGCATTTTCAACTGCTTTTTTAGTTTCAATACCATAACTATGCGAACTGCTTGGATTACCAAAATATTCAGATAAATAGGGTTGCATGGCTTGTGCTACTTCCTTATCAATAGGTGTGGTTGCATTATAGTCGAGATATATTTTCATTTTTTAATACTTTTAGAAGGTAAATTTACAAAACTTAAACAATAAAACTTAAATAAATAAGTAAACACTAAGGTGTCAAAATGTCTCCATTTAAAACAAAGTAGTGCCAAAATGGCTTGATTAAGTGATGGTTTTTTAATGGTATATAATTTGAATATTGGTTTATGACAACAAGATGTTTAACTAAATATAGGAGGACAAAGTTATGATACCAATGTTAAGAAACACTAGATTTTTACCAGGGTTTACTGATGATTTTTTTGGAAAAGATTTTTTAGCTGATTTCTTTGATTCTTCTGTAAACAAAACGATACCAGAAGTTAATGTTAAAGAAAATGCTGAGAACTTTAAAATTGAAGTAGCAGCACCGGGATTAGCTAAGAACGATTTCAAAATAGAAATTAATAATAATGTTTTAACCATTTCTTCTGAAAAAGAAGCTAAGAATGAAGAAGAAAATGAAAAATTTATCAGAAGAGAATTTAGCTACAGTTCATTCCAAAGATCATTTAGTTTACCGGAAAGTGTAAATCAGGAAAAAATTAAAGCAACTCATAAAGATGGAATTCTTTTTGTAGAAATTCCAAAAAGAGAAGAAGCTAAAGAAAAACCAAAAAGAGAAATTAAGATTGCTTAAGAAAGTATCTTATCATGATAAAAAAAAGCCACTGTTCGCAGTGGTTTTTTATTTTATGTTTTATATATAATTTGTATAAAAAATAATTAGGATATATTTGTTATTAATTTTAAGGAAACAAAATTACCTTTTATGGAAAAGTCAAAAATTGAAACCTGGATTGAAAAGAATGCTCAACTATTAATTATAGCATCTCTTTTATTTTACATATTTTTTGTGGTTTTTACGTTTGATGCAAAGGTAAGTATTGGTGGCGATGATTCCGGATATATAATAGCAGCAAAGGAATTTTGGGAAGGTATAAGATTTCCAACCTGGCATGGAGCATTTTATCCTATTTTTATTAGTCCTTTTGTGGCAATTTTTGGTAACAATGTAATTCTGCTAAAATTTATCTCTGTGATACTCGTTGGTATTCAGATTTTTATACTGGCCAGAACATTTAAATTTAGAATTCCATGGACAATTTGGGCTTTCCTGATATTTTTAACCGCATTAAATACTCAAATAATTATATATGCAGGAACTACGTATAGCGAGGCACTTTTCTTATTTATACAATCATTTGTATTTTTATTTTTCTATAAAGTTGATTCTTTAGATTTAAAAACTGATAGTAAGAAAACAGTTGTTATTCAGTATCTGCTTTTGGGACTTAGTATTTTTCTTTTGGCATTAACAAGAAATGTAGGTTATGGAGTACTTATTGCTTTAATAGCTTACTTTATTTTTAGAGGCGAACTTCTTAAATCTTTATTTAGTTTCTTTAGCTTTTTAATATTTCAGCTTCCTTTTGGAATATATAAAAGGCTGGTTTGGGGAATTTCTGATGCAGGATTTGAATCGCAGTTAACACGGATTGCATACAAAGATTTCTATAATGCTGATAAAGGAACTGAAGATTTTTGGGGTTTTGTTCAACGATTTTGGGATAACTCCGAATTATATTTATCGAAGCATTTAATGAAATTCCTGGGGTTTCTTGACCTTAGCAGTACAAATACATCAACCATTCTTACAATAATTATATATGGATTATTCATACTAGCTACAATTTACTTTATACAAAAGAAGAGTAATCTTGTTTTTGTAGGATTTTATTTATCAGTTTTAATTGCCGGTACTTTTATTACTCAGCAAAAAAGCTGGGATCAGGAACGATTAATGTTAATTTATTTACCATTGATAGCTGTTTACCTTGGGACAGCAGCTTATTTATTTTTATCAAAATATAATAAAGTACTAATTGGCATATTTACAGTATTTCTATCTCTGATAGTAATATTGAACGTTAAAAATAACTTTAACCGAGTTGATATTATTCAAGTACAGAAGAATTTTAAAGGTGATAGATATTATGGATATACACCCGATTGGGAGAATTATCTAAAGTTGTGCAGTTGGGTAGGTGAAGAGATTCCTGATGACAAGGTTGTTGCTTGCAGAAAACCTAAAATGGCTGAAATTTATGGTGGAAGAGAATTTCTTGGTATTTATCAAATGCCTACAAGAGATGCGGATGAAATGGTAACGTTTTTCAAGGAAAATAAAATAGATTATGTAATTGCTGCAAGTTTGCGTATGAACCCTAAAGCAAATACAGGTAGGGTAATTACAACAATACGCTTTGTTTTAAAAACGCTTTTAACAAAATACCCATATGCTTTAGAATTAGTGAAATATGAAGGAAAAGTTGAACATGCGTTTTTATTTAAAATCCATCTAGAACCAGAGAAATTATCACAAGATATGATAATTAAAAGAATGGAAAGTGGACTTCTGGTTTTTCCTGAAAATATTAACGGGCAATATAATTTGGCGGTACAATATGCGCAAAAAGGAGATTTATCAAAGGCTTTGGAACGTGTAAATTTTATACTTCAATCACAAAAAGATAATTTACAATTATATGCTTTTAGGGGGAACCTTCATTTTGCATTAAAAAAATATAAGGAAGCAATTAAAGATTATGAGATTGTTTTAAATAAACAACCACAAAATGGAGAAATGTGGTATAATTTAGGTTTATGTTATTATAACTTGAAAAGCCCTAATTATAGAACATATCTTGTAAAAGCTAAGCAGTTGGGTATTAATGTTTCAGCCGATTTATTAAAATAGATTTTGTATGTTAAAGAATAAAAAGATAGTGGTTGTATTACCAGCTTATAATGCCGAAAAAACACTGAGAAAGACATTCCTGGAGATTCCTTTTAATGTGGTCGACGAAACAATCCTGGTAGATGATGCAAGTAATGATAATACATCAAAAGTAGCAGAGGAGTTAGGAATAAATCATATAATCATACATGAGAGTAATAAAGGTTATGGCGGTAATCAAAAAACATGTTATAAAAAGGCCTTAGATATTGGAGCTGATATTGTTGTAATGTTACATCCCGATTATCAGTATACTCCAAAATTGATTGAGCCAATGTGCAATATTATTGCAAATGATCTTTATTCTGTTGTGTTTGGTTCGCGAATTCTTGGAAAAGGTAGTTTAAAAGGAGGAATGCCATTATATAAATACATAGCAAACCGAAGCCTTACGTTCTTTCAAAATATTCTTTTAGGGCAGAAACTTTCTGAATACCATACAGGTTTTAGGGCTTTCTCAAAAGAAGTTCTATTGGATGTTGATTTTGAAAGCAATTCGAATGATTTTATTTTCGATAACGAAATTATTGCTCAGATATTTAGAAAGAAATATGAAATTGGAGAGATTACATGTCCTACAAAATATTTTAAAGAAGCATCATCCATTAATCTAAGAAGGAGCATAAAATATGGCCTGGGAGTAATTAAGGTTTCTCTTTTGTATAGATTTTCTAAGGCCTATAGTTAACAACGAAATCCATAAGAATAAACTAAAATTCTAAAATAAACTGAGTACCTTCTCCTAATTTGGAATTAACATGTATGGTTCCTTTATGTAATCGTATTATTTGTCTGGATAAACTTAATCCTATACCTGAACCTTCTTTTTTAGTTGTATAAAATGGAATGAAAATCTTATCTAACTCATCCGGATCTATTCCTTTTCCATTATCTGAGATTACTAATTTATTTTTATAGCTACTGCTTTTTAAAATCTCAATGTTAATTTCTGGATTATTTACATTTTTAACTGCATCAATTGCATTAATTAATATATTAATAATAACCTGTTCGATTTGTTCATAATCAGCAAAACATAAGTTCTTTTCGTTAGTTGTTATTAGATTAAAACTGATGGTATGCTCACTGAATTTTTGTTTCAGTAAATTTTTACAATGATTGATTAACTCATTTAAATTGACTTCTTTAAAATCAGGTCTTGGGATACGAGTCAATTGTTTATAGGAAGATACAAATTTGAGTAATCCTTTACTTCTGTTTTCAATGGTTTTTAAACTTGACACCATATCGTTAAAGTCATCATCCGATAATTTACTCAGAGCGTTTTTGTTTTCCAGTGATTCTTCTAAAGTTTCATTGATTGCTGAACTTAGCGAAGAAATAGGTGTTACCGAATTCATTATTTCATGTGTTAAAACTCTAATCAGTTTTTGCCATGATTCAAGCTCCTGGTATTCAAGTTCTTCTTTAATATTTTGTATAGAAATTAGTTTGATGTTTTTTTCCAGAATCTTTAGTTCTGATGCATAAATGGATAGGTGTTGAAGTTCATCATTCATTTTAACCTTAATTAATTCGTTTTCTCCGGATTTTATTCTTTTTATCAGTTTAAACAGGTTAACATCTATTTTTTCTATTTGATTTATATTCTGTTTATCTGTTATATTTAATAAATCGCAGGCAGTTTTATTTATAAAATCGATATTTCCTTTATTATCAAAACTAATTAAGGCTGTTTTTATATGCTCGATCAATGTTTTTAGGTAGTGATAATGAATTTCTTTATCAATTCTAATATTTTTAAATTCATTTAAAATAATTTTGTATGCATCCTGTAAAGCATTTTTATTTCCGGACGATACATTGGCTGAGCTTACAAAATCTCTTGATTTAATTGATATTAAAAAATCTGATAAACTTCGTTTATATCTTTCAGCATATCGAATAATTTCTATTAATAAACTAAGTGATATAATTATTGAAACAAATGTAGTTACGTACCATTCATTTTGATAACTAGAATATAAAGCAAAAAAAATGGCTATAACTAACACAATTGTTCTTAAGATTAATCCTAATCTAAAATTTTTATAAGCCATATTTTGTCATTTTACGGTACATAGTTGTTCTTCCTAAACCTAATTCTTTTGCTGCTGCACTTACATTAAAATTAAATTTTTTTAACGCTTTTTCAATGGTTTGTTTTTCAAGTTCTTCAAGGTTTAAGTTGTTTAAATTCAACGAATTGCTTTCTGAAATGTTTAAAACAAAATCGTTTGAAGTTAACTGCTTGCTATTACTCATTATCACTGTTCTTTCAATAATGTGTTGCAATTCCCTAATATTACCGGGCCAACTATACTTTTTTAGTTTTTTAATTGCATCTTCACTTATTTTCATTTCCGATTTTTTATATTTCTTTCGGTAAATATCAAGGAAATGATTTGATAAAAGTGGAATGTCTTCCAGTCTTTGAAAACTATCTGCTGGACGAGCTCAGGTATATCTTCAAGTCGTTCTCTTAGTGGTGGAATATGTATTTCAACAGTATTAATTCTAAAATAGAGATCCTGCCTGAATTCATTTTTATCAACCATTTCTTTAAGTGGCATATTGGTAGCACAAACCAGTCGAATATTTACCGGAATTGGTTTGCTGGAACCAACCCTGGTTATCTCTTTTCTTTGTATAGCTGTTAGCAGTTTTGATTGCAATGGAAGTGATAAATTACCTATCTCATCAAGAAATAATGTTCCTTGATCTGCAATTTCAAATCTACCTGCTCTATCTTCTTTAGCATCAGTAAAAGCACCTTTACAATGGCCAAATAGCTCCGATTCAAATAAGGTTTCGGTTATAGCACCTAAATCGACAGGAATGAATAAATTATTCGCTTGCTTTGATTTTCGATGTATAGCCCTTGCAATTACTTCTTTACCAGTACCGTTTTCTCCAAGAATTAAAATATTAGCATCTGTATTTGCTACTTTATCAATAATATCAAATAACTCAAGCATGTTTTCCGATTTGCCTATGATCTCGCTATACGATTGATCAATATCTTTTACTAGGGTTTCTTGTTTACTTTTAAGCTGCTGAATTTCTTGTTTTGACTTACTTAAATTAAACGCAGATAAAATAGTGGCTAAAAGCTTTTTATTATCCCATGGTTTAACAACAAAATCTACTGCACCAATTTTCATAGAGTCAATAGCTAAATTAATATCACCATATGCTGTCATCATTACCACTACAGCATTAGGATCAATGTTTAATATTTGCTTTAACCATTTCAGACCTTCTTTGCCGCTTGTTACCCCTGTGCTGAAGTTCATGTCAAGAAGGATGACATCAAAGATCTTCTTTTCAATAAAAGGTCCAATATCATCGGGATTTGTAACTGTTTTAATGTCTTTGAATTCTTTTTTTAATACCATTTTTGTTGATAACAATATATCCTTATCATCATCAATTACTAGAATTTTGCCATTGATCATATTATTTCTGATTAAATTAGATGAGTAAAGATACAAATTAATTCATAATCTGTTCCAATTTGAAACATTACCTGTTTCGTATAGGAACATAATTCAGGTAAAAGCCTAATATGACTATTTATAAATAACTGATAAACAAAGAGAAATAAATTATGGTATGTCTTTAGTATGTAATGAAATAAATTAAATTTACTAATTATGTTACGTAATTATCTAAAAATAGCATTCAGGAATATATTTAGAAATAAAGTATTCTCATTTATCAATATTTTAGGACTTTCTATTGGATTAGCAGTAAGTATCATAATTCTTATATATATAAAACATGAATTGAGTTATGATAAATTCCATGAAAACTATCATAATTTATATCGTATGGGTGTTAGCCAGGCACAGGGCGAGAGTATCATATTAAGTGCAATTACTAGTCCGGCTATGGGCCCGGAATCAGCTGCTGTAATGCCTGAGATTAAGAATTGTGCTCGGATATCAACACCACAAGGTGGAACATTTAAATACAAAGAAGAAAGTTTTGATACAGGTACAACAATACAAGCTGATTCAACATTTTTTGAAATGTTTTCTTTTAAACTATTAATAGGAGATAAAAAATCAGTGCTTAAAGAGCCTAATTCTGTTGTATTAACTAAAACGATAGCAAAAAGAATATTTAATGAAAAAAACCCAATTGGCGAGCAGTTAAATTATCATTCAGATATAATATTGACTGTAACTGGTATTTGTGAAGATATACCTTCAAACTCGCATATAAAGTTTAATTCTGTTGTTTCATTAAATACCTATACAAGCAGACCTGATTTTTCATATTATTGGGATGGTAATTTTAGCTATTATACATACGTAGAACTTGAAAATAATACCACTCCTGATCAGTTAAAAGATAAATTGGATGATTTGTTTTATGAAAAACTCAATAAAAAGTTAGAATCATTTGGATGGAAAATTTTACCTTTTTTTGATCCAATTGCCGACATTTACTTAAGGTCAAAAGCTGAGTATAACTTCAATAAAGGAAACCCAACAACAGTTAAGGTGTTTACTTTTGTAGCCATTTTTCTGCTGTTTATTGCAAGTATAAACTTTATGAATTTATCTACAGCTATAAGTTTTAAACGATTTAAGGAAGTTGCAGTAAGAAAAGTTTCCGGAGCTTCGAAACGAAAGATTATAAGACAGTTTTTAAACGAGTCGGTTATTTTAAGTTTCATTTCATTGGTGCTGGCATTAATATTTATCGAAATTTTTATGCCAGGTTTTAACAAAATGTTTAATTCAAGTTTGAGATTCTATACATTTTCTAACCTGACAGTTATTTTATTGGTGCCATTAGTTGCTTTGCTTATTGGGGTAATTTCAGGTTTTTATCCAGCACTTATCATGTCAGGATTTAAGCCTGTAAATCTTATAAAAGGATATAAAATTAAGGCTAACAGAAAATTAAGTATTCAAAATATTTTAGTAATTATTCAATTTATCATTTCTACAATTCTTATAATATCAACTATTGTAATTTATTTTCAGATACACTTTATAACGAATAAAGATTTAGGTTTTGATAAAGAAAATTTGATTGCTGTTAGACTATATAATACCAAAAGTTATGAAAATAGTGATCTTTTAAGAGATCGCTTTCTCGAAAACCCTAATGTAATTAATTCAACAGTGGCTTCAAATTATCCTAAAAATGGATTAACCAGCAATGGTTATGTGCCTGAAGGCTTTGATCAGCCTGTTATGTTTAATGCTTTGTATGTGGATCATAATTATATTAAAACTTTAGGATTTGAAATCGTTGAAGGACGTGATTTTGATATGAATTTACCAACAGATAAAGAAAAGCTAATTGTAAATGAAACATTGGTAAAAGAAGTAGGTTGGGAATATCCTATTGGAAAATATATAGAAAGAAATGGACGACAGGAAGTGATAGGGGTGGTTAAAGATTTTCACTTTAACACTTTACATCAGAAAATTGGTCCTATTATAATTACAATGTATCCACGAAAATCAATTATTATAACAAAGGTTAAAAGTGAAAATTTGCAGGAAACAATTGCTTATATGAAAAAGCAGTGGTTAGAAATTACAGGAGATAACACATTTAATTATTTTTTTGTAAGCGATTCATTTGAAAATCTATATCAAAAAGATAAAAATTTTGCAGAAATAATTTTATCATTTACCATTTTAGCCATTTTTATTGCTTGTCTTGGGTTATTTGGACTAACAGCTTTTATGACAACACAACGTACAAAGGAAATTGGAATAAGGAAGGTTATGGGTGCTTCGGTGTTGAGAATCAATAATTTAATTATTAAACAATTTATGGTATTTGTAATAATCTCTTTTGTTTTCGCATGGCCTGCAGCTTATTATTTATTAAAGGAATGGCTTCGAGATTATGCCTATAAAATAAATCTACATGCAGGCTATTTTATATTTGCTTCGATAATTGTTTTAATAGTAGCTATTTTGACAGTAAGCTATCATTCTGTTAAAGCATCAAGAACAAATCCTGCAGGAAGTTTAAAATACGAATAAATAATAAATGTATATGATACGAAATTATATCAAAATAGCATTAAGAGTACTTTCGAGAAATAAAGTATTTTCAATTATCAATATTTTTGGTTTGTCTGTAGCACTAACCAGTGTTTTGATAATATTTTTATTCATTTCACACGAACTTAGTTTTGATAAATACCACTCTAATTTTGATCAGATATATAGAGTAGTAACAAAGCAAATTAAGAATGGGAACGAAGAATATGAAGAAACCGTTCCTGTTCCCATAGGACGAGCTTTAAAAGCAGAGTTAACAGGGCATAATGCGGTTACACAATTCTATTTTAATCATGAAGATTTGCTGCGTATTGATGAAAATAAGTACCTGCAAAATGGTTTATTATTTATTGATACAAATTTTGTGAAGGTTTTTGATGTTGAATTTATCATTGGAAATCCCGGAGATTTGAAGAAACCTAATATTATATTTTTAACAGAAAGTTTAGCAAAAAAATATTTTGGATCATCACAAGATGCTATAAATAAGGAAATTATAATGAACGACTCGGTTCATTTTAATGTTACAGGGATCGTAAAAGATCCACCAAATAACACACATATTCCTTAT
>CAZPMA010000034.1:0-29790 GCA_964587535.1 uncultured Bacteroidales bacterium | reverse complement strand
GAAAAAGCTTTAGCTGATTTAAAAGAAGTACATAAAGCTGAAAACATGGACGAAATTGAAGCAAAAACAGAAGCTTTAAATAATGCGTGGAAAGAAGCATCAGAAGAAATGTACAAAGCTAGTCAGGAAGCAGGAGCTCAGCCAGGTGGAGCACAAGGACCACAAAATGCTGGACAGGATGCTGACAAAAAAGATGATGGCGAAGTTACTGACGTTGATTTTGAAGAAGTGAAGTAAAATAAATCACAATATTTTAACATAAAAAGAGTTCTCAACGGAGAGCTCTTTTTTTTTATACTTGTAACTGATCTTAAATTCATTATTTTTGTAAAAAACAATTCACATCATGAAAATAAAAAACATCATCTTAACATTTATTATTCTTACGATAAGTACAATAATCATAAGCGCACAAACAAATGAACCGTTTAATCAGGTTGATGAAAATGGCCTGAAACAAGGGTATTGGGTGAAAAGATACTATAATGGGAATATTCAGTATGAAGGCACTTTTAAGAATAATAAACCGATCGGTATATTTAAACGATATGATACGGAAGGAAACCTTAAAGCAGAGATGAATTACAAAGAAAACTCTGAAAAAATATTTACTAAATTTTATTACCCAACTAAAAAGCTTCAGGCAGAAGGCTATTTTATTAATCAGAGAAAAGATAGTATCTGGAATTATTACAGCGAGTCTGAGATCTTATTCAACAAAACAAACTATGTAAATAATCAAAAACATGGTTCTGAGATAAAATATTACCCAAGTGGAAGTATCTATGAAAAGTCTGAATGGTTAAATGGAGTGAGTGATGGAATAACAGTTCGTTATTATGATAATGGAAATGTGATGTTAAGAATGGTTTATATGAACGGAATGCTTGATGGTCCATATAATGCTTATGATATTGATCAGAAAGTACTCATTCAGGGTAATTTTGTAAATAATAAACGAGAAGGAATCTGGACGTATTTTAAACAAAACGGACACGTTGAACAAACAATTGAATACGTTAACGGCAAAGCAACAAATGAAGAAGAATTACAAAGATTAGAAACTGAATATCTGGAAAAGTTGGAACAAAACAAAGGAAAATTCCAGGACCCCAACAATCAAATGTATAATGACATTCCACCTCAATAATTAATGGTCAAATTTCTAAAAATATTATTACTTCTAATCATTCCAAACACAATTTATGCTCAAGTAGCTGAAAATAGTTATAGGATTTTTTTAACAGATAAAAATCATAATGAATATTCAATATTAAATCCACAAGAGTTCTTATCACAAAAATCTATTCATCGACGTTTAAAGCATAATATCGAAATAATTGAGAATGATTTACCCCTTAGTACATATTATTTAGATAGTTTAAAAAAATTGGGTGTAACTATTTTAAGAAAATCAAAATGGCTAAATAGTGCAGTAATCTATACTATTGATCAAAATCTACTAGATACAATCACATCAATAGAGTTCATTAAATCAATACAAAGAGCTAACATTGAGCTAAATACAAACAGAAATAAAGCATTTGAAATAGAACGTTTATATCAGGATTCCGTTTCTGGTAAAAGTCTAGATTACGGAGAAGCTACAACCCAAATTAGCATGATTAATGGTCAAACACTGCATAATGCAGGTTACATGGGGCAAAATATGACCATTGCTATAATTGATGCCGGTTTTTATAATGTTGATATTTTGCCTGCCTTTGACAGCTTATGGTTTAATAATCAGATTTTAGGAATAAAAGATTTTGTAGATGATGATAATTATGTTTATGATGCATCAAACCATGGAATGAAAGTACTTTCAATTATTGGTGGAAACATTCCCGGCAAAATAATAGGAACAGCTCCCAAAGCAAATTTTTGGTTACTAAGGAGCGAGCAAACTGCCAGCGAAAATTCAATTGAAGAAGACAATTGGGTTGCTGCAGCAGAATTTGCCGACAGTGTAGGCTCAGATATTATTAACTCATCACTAGGATATTCTGAATTTGATGATACACTACAAAATCATTCTTATTCAGATATGGATGGAAATACAACATTTATTACAAAAGCCGCTGATATTGCTGCTTCAAAAGGAATTTTGATAGTAAACAGTGCAGGAAACTTGGGCGATGATCCCTGGAAATATATTTCTGCACCGGCTGATGCTGATAGCATTTTGACTGTTGGTGCTGTTGATTCTTTCGCAAGCTTGGCATATTTCAGTAGCTTAGGCCCTACTTCTGATGGAAGAATAAAACCAAATGTTGTTGCAATGGGATATAACACGGCAGTACAAGGTAATGATGGAAACATTGCTTATTCTAATGGAACTTCATTCTCAACACCAATTATTTCAGGAATGGCAGCATGTTTATGGCAAAAATATCCGGAACTGAATAATATGGAGATTATTGAAAAAGTTCAACAAAGCGCTCATCAATATTCACATCCCGACAATAAACTTGGATATGGAATCCCTGATTTTGGGAAAGCAGCAGAGCTTGATGATATTAATTCAATCTCTGTTATTAATAACGAAGCTTTTATTAAAACCTATCCAAATCCTTTTAAAGATAATTTAACCATAGAAATACTTATCAAGAACAAGGCATTTTTAAATATCGAACTATTTAGCTTCTCTGGAATAAAAATAAAAGAGATTAATACTAATATAGAATCATACAAAACAATTATTAAACTTAGTAATTTAGAAAAGAATCCTACTGGAATTTATATTCTTAAAATTAAAATCGGCAACCAATATATCACAAAAAAAATAAGCAAAATAAATTAGTAAAATGATACAAAAAATCACTTTGCTTGAATTAAATAAATCGATTCAGGAGACTATTCAACAGAAGTTCCCAGAATCTGTTTGGGTTATTGCTGAAATTAGTGAAATTAAAGTAAACAGAAACGGGCATTGTTATCTTGAATTAATAGAGAAAGATGTTGTTTCTGATAATATTATTGCTAAATGTCGTGCCACAATATGGGCCTTTACATTCCGAATGTTAAAACCATATTTTGAAAATATGACAGGCTATGAACTGTCAGCTGGAATAAAAATACTTGTGCAGGCAAATGTTGAGTTTCATGAACTCTATGGATTTAGTTTGAATGTAACCGATATTGATCCTAATTATACAATTGGAGATTTAGCTCAAAAGAAAAAACAAATTTTAAATCAATTGGAAGAAGATGGTATAATTAATATGAACAAGGAAATAAAATTTCCGACAGTACCTCAAAAGATAGCAATCATCTCTTCTGAAACTGCGGCAGGATACCAAGACTTTAAGAATCAACTGCACAACAATCAATATGCTTATAAATTTTATACAAAGTTGTTCCCTTCAATAATGCAAGGAATTAAAGCTGAAGAATCTATAATTCGGTCTTTAGATTATGTATACTCCTATGAAGAATTTTTTGATATTGTTGTAATTATAAGAGGTGGAGGTGCGCAATCTGATTTAAGTTGTTTTGATAATTATAATGTTGCAGCGAATGTTGCACAATTCCCTATTCCAATACTAACAGGAATTGGTCACGACAAAGATGAATCAATTGTGGATATTGTTGCCCATAAAAAGCTAAAAACACCAACCGCTGTTGCTGAATATATAATTAATAGAGCACATGATTATGAAATTCTGTTAAATGAATATGTCATTTCCACAACAAATAATCTTAACAGGTATATTGAAGATCAAAGATCTGTTTTAAACCATTATGGTGCATTAAGTATCCCGTTTATAAAATCGAAACTAGAAAAAAGGAAGTCGAATTTATACTTATACATTGAAAAATTAAGGAATTATTCTGGTAAGGCCATCAATAAAAAAACAAGTTACTTAAAATCTCAAAAAGAGACTTTGAAATACCTGGCAAAAAAGAATCTTATTGAAAAAAGAAACAGCTCTATAATATATAGTGATCTGATTTTTAAACATTTAAATTATTTATTCAAGAATGAATATATTAAGATTAAAAATCTTGAAAATAAACTGGAATTACTTAATCCTGATATGGTTCTAAAAAGAGGATATTCAATAAGCTATTTCAAGAATAAAAGATTAATTTCATCTAACCAGGTTAAAGAAAATGATGAGATAATAACAAAACTTTTTAATGGTTTTATACGTAGTAAAGTTCGAAAACTAAAGGAATAACAGTAAAAAAATAAATAACAACTATTACAAATTTTTTTATTGTTAATATTTTTATAACTTGACATATATTTATACAATATCTTATCATGCGCAAACTTAAAACACTCACTTTAATATTCACGTTAATAATACCTTATACTTTATTTGCTCAAAATTCAAGAACTGCTATTGACAGCCTTTTAAAAATACTTGAAAAAGCTGATGATAAAGCTAAAATTCATATCTTAAATGAATTATCCAAAACCTACTGGGATTTTTCAATCGACAGCAGCTTTTATTTTGCAAATGAAGCACTAAACTTAGCTCATATAGCTCAAGATAAATTAGGAATTTCAAATGCATATAACAGGATAGGAAATGTTTATTCCGTGCAAAGCGAAAATGAAAAAGCACTGGAATTCTATCAAAAAAGTTTAGATATAAAATTAGAAATTAATGACTCAAAAGGCATATCCAATTTATATAACAATATAGCACTAGTATATAGTAATGAAAACCAGAATGGGATTGCTCTTGATTATTATTATAAAGCGTTAAAAGAAAGTCAAAATAGAAATGATAAAGTAGATGTAGCATCATATTATAGTTCCGTTGGAAATGTTTATTATATTTTAAATGATTATAAAAATGCTATTAAAAATTTTACCATTTCAATGGAAATGACTAAGGAACTTAAAAATGATTTAGCATTAGCACGTATTTATAATCTGCTGGGGAATATTTATGCAGATATCTCAAGCTATGAAGAATCACTAAAATACTTTTTAGATGCTTTAGAATTATTCAAAAATGCTGGTAATCAACAAGGTATATCTATGCTATACAATAATTTAGGAATTGTTTATCAAAGTCTTAAAGAAAATGATAAAGCCCTTGAATATTATCAAAAATCATTATCAATAGATATTCAGTATGATAATAAAATAGGCCAGGCATATGCACTCAATAACATAGGCACAGCATATGACAACAAAGGAGATAAAGAAAAAGCACTTGAATATTATAATAAAGCTTTAGAAATTAACAAAGAACTTGAACTTAAAGGGGGTATTTCTACTGCATTAAATAACATAGGATTAATTTATTTGGATCTTGGAGATTTTGAAAAAGCCTACAATTATTTATTAGAATCCACAAACATTAGTAAGGAATTAAAAGATAATTACAGCTTAGCAAATAATTACAATAATCTTGCTAACTTATTCTTACAACAAAAGAATTATAATGAAACACATAAGTATCTTAACTTAGCAACTCAGTTAGCAAAAAGGGTTAATGCTAGAGAATATCTTGTAGAATCTTATGACCTATCTTCAAAAATGTATAATGAACAGGGTAATTTTAAAAAGGCCTTAGAGTACTATAAGTTATATTCTGAACTCAATGATAGTATCTTTCAAACAGCAAATACAAATAAGTTAGCTGAAATGAAAGTAAAATTTGATACAGATTATTTAGAAGCTGAAAATGAGATCTTAAAGAAAGATAACGAAATACAGTATTTAGAACTGAAACGACAAAAAAATATTAAAAACTACTGGATAGCATTTTCAATTTTAATTTTGGCCATGGCTGTTCTTGGATTTAATCAAGTAAGATTAAAGAAAAAAACAAATCAATTACTTGGAAATAAAAATGATTTATTAAAAGAGGCCAATAAAAAACTTGTTGAATCGGAAAACAATTTAAAAGATCTAAATGCAACTAAAGATAAATTCTTTTCAATTATTGCTCATGACTTAAAAAACCCGTTCCAATCATTACTTGGTTTCTCAGAAACTTTATACACACAACATGATGAATTAAGTAGTAAAGATACAATAGAGTATTCTCGTTTAATTTATGAATCTTCACAGAATCTTTTTAACCTGCTTGGAAACTTGTTACAATGGTCTAAATCTCAACTTGGCAGCATAAATATATCACCCCAAAAAATCAATCTTTTCGAATCTGTTGATGATATACTCTCCTTGCATAAGTTAACAGCTGAAAAGAAAAACATTACAATAAAAAATTTAGTTGAACCTGATACAGATATTGTAGTAGATAAACATATTATATCAACAGTACTCAGAAATTTAATTAGCAATGCCATTAAATTTACTCAAGATAATGGCACTATTATTATATCATCAAAAATTGAAAATAATAATATAAAAGTTTCTGTTAAAGATAATGGGAAAGGTATTAGTGAAGAAAATATATCAAAACTGTTCAGGCTTGATAAAGAATACACGACTAAAGGTACGAATAATGAATCTGGAACAGGATTAGGACTTATACTTTGTAAAGAACTAATTAGTAAAAGCAATGGTGAGATATTTGTTGAAAGTATAATAGATAAAGGAAGTAATTTTATTTTTACTTTACCGCTTAAACCAATTAATACATAGAAAAGTAAGGGGATATTCAATACTAATTTTCATCGCTGCCATAAGGTGTATGAACAATTTTAAATTAATAATATTATTATTTATATTTTTATTGTGTAATTGCAAAATTAATGCAGCTACACAACAAACAATTGATAGCTTAGAAACACTTTTATCTAAAACTAAAGAAGATGCTACTATTAAAATCCAAATTGAACTTTCAAAAGCTTATTTAACCAAAAATCTTACAAAAAGCTTAAGTTATGGTGGCAGAGCTGTTGAATTAGCAGAAAAATATAATGATAAAGAACTTATTGCTTTTGCAAACTTATCAATTGGTGATACATATTATGAAATGAGTCGCTTTCAGTCTGCAATTGAATTTTATGAAAAAGCCTTAGATTACTTCTATGAGCAAAGAACTTCCGAGAATAAAATATACATATATACCAGATTAGGTGACTCAGAAAAAATGCTGGGTCGTTATAATGATGCTTTGTTTTATTATCAAAAACCTTTAAACCTTTTTTTAGCTCAAAAAAATAATAAAGTTTCTGAAGCATATAATAAGATTGGAGAAATTTATAAGCTGTTGGATAACTTTGATCAATCAATGTATTATCATCAACTGGCCTTAAATAATTCCAATTTAACTTTTGATCAGAATCAAATAGCAAATACCTTAAAACATATTGGCAGTTTATACTGGGAATCTAGTTTATATGATAGTTCACTGTTCTTTTTTGAGAAATCTCTTGAACTATATAGAGAAGCATCTGATACCTTAAATGAAGCTAATGTTTTAGAAAACATCGGGACGGTTTATAAAGATATTGGAGAATTTCAGAAAGCCTTGGATTACAATAAAAAAGCCTTAGAATTAAGAAATAAAAAAAATAATAAAAAAGAAATAGCTAATTCATACAATTCTATAGGAAGTATATATCTGGCCAATAACGATTACAGCAACGCAATCAATTTTTACAACGATGCTTACAAACTAAGAACTGAAATAGAAGATATTCTTGGGATTGCTCAATCACAAACTGACTTATCAATTGTATATCGTAGAATGGATAATTTCAATGAATCTTTATCATTATTAGATCAGGCATTAAGAAACTATAAGAACATTGGTAATAAATCACTGATTGCTAATTCAATTAATCAAATTGGAAACATACAAAAACGACAACAAAAATATGACCTAGCTCTAAAAAGTTATTTGGATGCTATTAAAATAAAACAAGAAATTAATGATGAAAATGAGATCGCTTCAATTCTAATAGATATTGGACTTATTTATGACGATATCAGCAAGTACAACAAAGCACTTGAGTCATTTTCTAAAAGCCTTGAAATAAAACGAAAATATGGAAATAAAAAAGAAATCTCTTATTGTCTGCAAATAATAGGCAATACATATTTAAAACTAAATGATTACGAAAAAGCACTTGAGTACTACTCTGAATCGCTCACTCTAAGAACAGAAATTGGTGATAAAATTAACATCGCAACGTCTCTTAAAAATATTGGTAATACCTATCTCAATTTGGGGGATCTTGAAAATTCGATCAAATATTTACAAGAAGCATTGAAAATTAGGCAAGAAGTTGGAGATATGAAAGGTTCCAGTGATGTTCTAAAAGACATAGGTAATTTTTATAGTGTAACAAATCAATCAGATAAAGCTTTAGAATATTATAATCAGGTAATTGAATTATCAAATAAAACCGGCGATTTATATTTAAATGCTCTTTGTAAAAGGAAGATAGGTGTTATTTACACTAATAAAGATAACAAAGAAGAAGGTTTGTCTCTAATTAAAGAATCCCTAATTATTGGTCAAAATATTGACAACCTGGAACTAATAGAAAATGCTTATTATGAATTATTTAATTATTATTATAACATAAATGATAAATCGAATGCTCTGGAAAATTATCTAAATTATACTTTAATTAAAGATTCTATAAATGAACGGTTAAATTCGCAACGACTAATTGAGATTCAGATGAATTATGAGCTTGAAAACAGCTATAATGAAATATCAAGGATTGAAGGTGAGTTATCACAACTTACCGCTGAGAATAAAATCAGAGAACTTGAAATCATAAAACAAAAAAATGTTAGGAAATTAGTGACAGTAATAGCTGCAATCACATTACTACTCGGAAGTATAATCTCCATTCAATTTTTAAATAAAAGAAAAACAAACATTTTGTTAAATGAAAAGATCGATGAAGTTGACAAATCAAATAAATTACTTAAAGATTCAGAAGAAAACCTTAAAATATTAAATGCTACAAAAGATAAGTTTTTCTCAATCATAGCACATGATTTAAGAAATCCATTTAATGCATTGCATGGATTGACAAAACATCTACTAAGTAATTATAACGAATTTAATAAAGAAGAAATTCAGCAATCATTAGAAATAATTTATAATTCAGCTGATGATTTATTAGAATTACTTGAAAATTTACTTCATTGGTCAAGAACACAAAGGGGGAAAATTCAATTTAAACCAATTAAAATAAATCTTTATGAAATAGTGAATAAGATTTTTAATCTTTTAAGCATGAATGCCAATAAGAAAGAAATTTCTCTTGTTAATGAAATTCAATCAGATTGCGAACTAATTGCTGATTATGATATGATTATGGCTATTTTAAGAAACCTAATTTCTAATGCAATTAAATTTTCAAATAGTAAGAATTATGTGCGTATAAGTTCTCAAGAAAATAATGAATTTTATGAAATTAGTGTTATGGATAATGGGATTGGAATTGCCGAAGAAGATATAAAAAAATTATTTCGAATTGATGTGCATCATTCAACATCAGGCACTTTCGAAGAACAAGGAAGTGGATTAGGATTAATCCTTTGCAGTGAATTTGTTGAAAGACATCATGGAAAAATATGGGTAGAAAGCAAACTGGGTAAAGGAAGTATATTTAAATTTACAATATCAAAAAAAGTAAAAAACGAAAATGGCTAAAAAAGAGATTAAATATAGTGAGGCTATAAATGAAATTGAAAATATCTTACATAAAATTGAACAAGATGAAATGGATATTGATGAGTTATCCATTCATGTAAAACATGTATCTGATCTGGTCAAATTATGTAAAAAGAAGTTAAAACAAACAGAAAACGATATTCAAAAAATAATAGATGAAATAGAACTAGAATAAAAAACTCCCATTTTCTATAACAAAAGAGCTGCTCAAACGAACAGCTCTTTCTAACCTAAACCATCTTACATTAAGGAACTATGCGTCGACCTGAAATTTAAGGGAAGTATGTGAAACTTCAGCATCGACAAACTCTTCAAAAAGATCTTGTACATACGAAATGTCTAATCCATAACCACTTGTCATGGTTGAAGTTTTATAAATTTCGTTTGTTATATGTTTAATCTGATTTTGATTTGCAATTAATACCTGTATAGGATCAATTTCATCAACATTAAATTGACCTTGTGATTTCTTTAATATAGCCAGATTATTATTTATGATCTGCTTCATTCGTTTATGAGATTGTGTAATCGTCGCTAGTTTATGACCGATAATACCAATAACTTCTGAAGTTTCAGCATTAATTAAAGGACTTCCTGAATTACCCTGTTTTAAACTTGAATCTACCTGATAATGCTTAAACCCATCAGTATCAAGCATTGAAGAGATAATTCCAGTTTTAATTGCCAGATTTTCTTTATCCAGTTGATAACCTAAAATTGCAATAGACTGACCAATACTTACCTGCTTATCTGATTTAAACTTTAAAGAAGGAATATCCTTAAATTCATCAAAATCAATATTAAGTAATGCAAAAGGTAAATCTTTACCATCATAATTAACAAATATTCTCTTTTTAAAATCTGTCATTGAAATTTCTATACTTGCACTCTCTGAGTATCCGTCTGACTCGACAAAACGCAACTCCACCTTCGATGCATTTTTAATTTTAAAAAGATAGTCATCTGTTACTAAATAGTGATCATGTACTTTAAAGCCAGTCATAGACAAAACTTTAATGCCTGCCGAACTAAAAAAAATTATTTGGCAAACAGAACGCTGACAATTATTCCAAACTTCTTTATACATTCTTTTTAGGTTTAAGCTATATTGGGTTAATAAATATTCACTATCTGAAAAATGCCTTTTTCATATAATTTAAGCATCATTCTATCAGCTAACTCCCATTCATCTGTTACTATATTCAAATCCTTCACAATTTTTGAAGGGTTAACAGAAATATCTGAGTCCTCAATAATAATTTCCAATCGATATTCACTACTTTGATTTGTTGACCAATGGTTTACAATTCCATCAGGCGTAGAATAAATTTTTTGGTATAAAACCAAATCAATCGATCCAGACTCATTTTTTACTTCTACGCTTATATTTAACAAGTTCATTGCTTAGATTTATATCAATTAGAATCTTAATTGTAATTCTGTTTGGCTAAAGTAGATTTTTTAAATCAACAAAAATATATGACTTTTTTAACGTAGTTGTTTTCTAAATTAACGTTCTAATTTCGTAAATTACCGTTTTATTATAAATTTGAATGTTAAAATATTATTTGTTCATAATCGAACACATTATGTTTCATTATCGTTCACCTTAGGTCAATTATTTAATCTACAATAGTAATTATATGATTAATAATAAGCACATTATATGTTTTGGCACAGAATATGAGAATTGTAAAACGAATTTTGTTGAATAATAAATAAAATCTAAAATGAAATCTAAAAAACTGTTATTTATAATAATTACATTTTTTATCTCAAATAATTTATCCTTTTCACAAGAAGAATGGACTCTTGAAAAATGTATTAACTATGCAATTGAAAATAATATACAATTAAAGCAAAAAGAAATAAGTGCTGATATTTCTAAAAATAATTATGACCAATCAAAATTTAATTTTCTACCAAATATAAGTGGATTTGCAAGCCATGATCAAAATTGGGGTAAAACGTTTAGTAATGACAAATTAGCTTATATAGATGAAGCATATTACAATGGAAACTTTGGCATTACAGGAGATTTAGACATATTTAATGGATTAAACAATTATTTCTCTTTAAAAGAAAATAAATATACTTTCCTGGCTAATGAAGAAAATGTAAACATTGAAAAAAATAATATCACTTTACAAATAGTATTAGCATATCTTCAAGTACTTTATGATCAGGAAATGTTAGATGTAGCAAAAAATCAAATTATTACAACTACAGACCAGGTGGAGAAGACAAAGAAAATGTACGAAGTTGGTAATAAAGCAAAGGGTAGTTTATTAGAAATACAAACACAATTAGCCCAGGAAAAGGTTAATTTAACAAATGCTAAAAATCAGTTAGCCACATCACTTCTTAACATAACTCAGTTATTAAATCTGGAATCTCCGGAAGGTTTTACAGTAGTAAAACCACAAAATTTAAATGTAGATGGACTTAATCTTGTTTCAAATGTTGATGAAATTGTTCAAACGGCTTATGATATTATGCCAGAAATTAAAAGTGCAACTTATTCATTAAAAAGTAGTGAATATGCTTTAAAAAAGGCTAAATGGTCTAGATATCCTTCTTTAAGTTTATCTTCGGCATATTACACCAGATATTCAGAAGTGGCAATTCACCCTACTTTATATGATTTAGATCCATCAAATGATGTTGATGATTACCTTTTGACTGACCAAATAAAAGACTTTGCATATACTCAGGTAAGATTAAGTTTAAATATTCCAATTTTCCAGAAATGGAATATACAGCGAAGTATTAATAATGCTAAGTTAAATGTTCTTAATTATAATTACGTATTAGACCTACAAAAACAAAATTTACATAAAACAATCCAACAAGCTCACGTAGATGCAACCGGAGCATATGAAAGATACTTATCAAACATTGACGCTTTAGAATCTACTGAAGAATCTTTCAGATATACCGAACAGAAATATAATGTTGGTTTAGTGGATATTATTGAATATAAAATTGCAAAAAATAATTATACAAAAGCACAAGGAGATTTATTACAATCTAAATATGAATATATATTTAAAACAAAAATTTTAGAGTTTTACAAAGGAGAGCAAATAATACTATAAGAAATCATTTCATGGTTAAATTTTAGGGGTTAGTTAAATTATTCAGGATTTATTATAGTTTAGGGTTAATCATTGGTATTTAAATAAAATTTGCTCGTAAGCCCAGGCTGTGCCTGGGCTTTTTAATTATAATGCAGTTTGTTAATTTTGTTTATTTGAACAAAAAGATTTAACCATTTTCCTAACAAAAAACAAAAAAAGGCTATCAACATTTTGACAGCCCCTATTTTTATATCTAAATAACTTTTTCCAGGCACTTGAATGGTTCCTTTTGTTTCGGATATAAAATTTCGCCTAAATCTAGATATCCAATACTTTCATATAACTTTATTAAATGACTACTAGAACTGGCTACATCTAATCTAATTGATTTATATCCGTTTTCTTTTGCATAAACCTCTGCAAACTCAACAAGTTTTCTTCCAACACCTTTTTTTTGCCAGCTTGGAAACACAGCAATTCTATGAATAACTAAATACTTATCTTTTTTGTTTTTCCAATCAACTTCGTTAAAAGCATCTTCTTGCAGTTCATCAAATGTTATCGTACCAATTCCAACACCTTGACTTTTCATCACATACAACGCTCCCTTTTCAACTTCCCTAAGTAATTTAAAGTAATCAGGATATGAAGCATTCCACTGGTAAACACTATTTTTATTAAAATCTTCAATACAATGTTGCAGAAGGTACATTACTTCTAAAATATTGTTAGATGTTGCTTTTTCTATTTGCATGCTTTTATTTAGAAATAATTATGTTCAATTATAAACAAATTTAATCAAATATTTAATTTTGACCTTTAAAAATAATTATAAAACTTTACGAAGCATAATATTATTTATAATATTTTAAAATTTAATTTATTATATCTCGTTAAATTTATATTACTTAGTCAACCAATTTTAAACAAATGAAGCATTTATTTAAGCTCTTCATAATATTCATACTAGCTATCACATATTTTTCTTGTGAAAAAGAAGAATTTAAAGTATCTAGTACTGCTGTTCTAAAATTTTCGCATGATACAATCATGTTTGATACTATTTTTACTACGATAGGTTCAACTACGAAAAAATTCACAGTTAGAAATCCATATAAGGAAAGCATTGAGATTTCATCAATTTATTTAGCCGGAATTGAGAACACTCCCTTTAGGCTAAATATAGACGGGCATTCAGGAAATAAACTGGATGATATTATATTAAAGGGTAAAGACAGCTTATATATCTTTGTTGAAGTCACTATTGATCCAAATGGATCGAATTTACCTATAATAATTCAAGACTCGATAATATTTTCATTTAACAATAAAAAACAAGATGTTGATCTAATAGCCTTTGGGCAGGATGTTTACAAATTAGACAAAGCTGTTGTGGGTACGGAAACTTTTATAAGCGATAAGCCGTATTTAATTTATAATTATTTATTTGTTGATACCAATAGTGTACTTACAATTGAGCCGGGTGCACATCTTTATTTTCATCGAGATGCAAGATTAGTTGTTGCAGGAACTATAATTGCAAATGGAACTTATGAGTCTCCGATTATTTTTGAAGGAGATAGATTGGAGCATATTTACAATGAGATTCCCGGACAATGGGGCGGAATCTGGTTGACAAGAGGTAGTAAAGATAATGAATTCAGTTTTACTGAAATTAAAAACGGTATTATTGGAATACAGGTTGATTCAGTAGTTAACCTTGCACCTACTCTTGAAATCTCCAACAGTAAAATTCGAAACATGACTTCACTTGGCATATACGGTTTAGGTGCATCCATTAATGGGAATAATCTGCTAATATCAAACTGTGGTCAATTTGCAATGGCTCTAACGATTGGTGGATCATATGAATTTTATCATTGCACATTTGCCAATTATTGGGGTTTCTCTACAAGAACCACACCATCGCTACTACTAAACAACTACTATATAGATATTTATAACAACATACAATCAAGACCCCTTAATAATGCAACTTTTGGAAACTGCATAATATATGGTAATAAAGAAAGTGAAATTATTCTTGATGATATAAATGACGGAACTGATTTTAATTATTTATTTGATCATTGTTTAATTAAAGTTGGTCCTGATTTTTCAACTACCGATCCAACTTATTTTCAAAGCATCATTCGTAATGAAGATCCGAAATTTAAAGATCCTTATGATCATAATTATCAACTAGATACATTATCAATTGCAAAAGATAAAGGTGATATTGACATTGGGCTAATGTACCCGATTGATATTGAATTAAATAACAGAACTTTAGATATAGCACCAGACCTCGGTGCATATGAAAGAATTGAAAATAAATAACATGAAGTTTAGCACAACTCTTCTTCTTATTCTAGTATACTTTGTTACATACTCTCAAACAGATGATAGTTATAAAATAATGTTTTATAATGTTGAAAACCTTTTTGATACATACAATGATTCATTAACAAATGATGATGAATTTTTACCGGAAGGTGATCGTTTTTGGAATAATCACAAGTATTATGCTAAGATTAATAACATTTATAAAGTAATAACTGCCGTTGGTAAATGGAGTCCTCCGGCAATTATAGGATTATGTGAAATAGAAAATCGAAAAGTTTTAAATGACATTATCAATAATACGCCTTTAGTTAAGCATGAATATAAAATCATTCATAAAGAATCTCCGGACAGACGTGGAATAGATGTTGGAATTTTGTATCGGGAAAAACTATTTACACCTTTAAAAAAAGAATTTATCGAAATAAATTTTCCTGATAATTCTAATTCAAAAACAAGAGATATTTTATATGTTAAGGGGATTGCTAAAAATATTGACACCTTGCACGTTTTCATAAATCACTGGCCATCTCGATGGGGCGGACAATTAGAATCTGAAAACAAACGATTATTTGTAGCATCTGTATTAAAGTCTAAAGTAGATTCAATTCTCAATATAAATAAAAATTCAAATATTATTCTTACTGGAGACTTTAATGATTACCCCGAGAATAAAAGCCTAAAAGCCATTTTAAATGCTCAAATAAAATACGATAGCATAATACATGAAAACATGTATAATCTTTCTTACTATTTATCAAAAACAAAAAAGATAGGTACTCATAAATATCAAGGCGCATGGGGAATTCTAGACCAGTTTATTGTTTCTGGCAATTTAATAGATAAAGACAATAAAATATTTACATCCTTAAATGATATTTATATTTTTAATGCTAATTTTTTACTTGAACCAGATGAATCTTATTTTGGGAACATGCCCAAAAGAACATTTATTGGTTATAAATACAATGGTGGTTTTAGTGATCACCTGCCAACATATCTGATTTTGGATTTTAAATAATATTACTTCTCAGGACTTAATCCAAGTTTCTTACCATAGTCAATCATATAATCATATGCTTCTTGGTAATCATTTTTTATTTCACCTTCAAGAATAGCTTCTTTTATGGCATTCTTAATGTCTCCAACTGTTTTACAAGGCTTTAGATTAAAGATTTCAATAATTTCTTCACCTGTAATTGGTGGTTGAAAATTACGAACAGCATCTTTCTCTTCAATCTCAACAAGTTTTTGACGAACTATTTGGAAATTCCTTAAATGTTTTTTTATTGTAACTTCATTTTTTGAAGTTATATCAGCTTCACAAAGTAGCATTAAATCATCAATTTCATTACCAGCATCAAACAAAAGTCTTCTAACTGCAGAATCAGTTACAATTTCCTGTGATAAGACTATTGGTCGCAAATGAAGTTGAACTAATTTCTGAACATACTTCATCTTTTCATTTAAAGGTAATTTTAATCGCTTAAAAATTCCGGGAATCATTTTAGCTCCCAGATGTTCATGTCCATGAAAGGTCCATCCTACTTCATCAATAAATCGTTTCGTTTTAGGTTTTGCAATATCATGCAATAAAGCTGCCCACAACAGCCATAAGTTGTCTGATTTTTTACGCACATTGTCAACCACTTCAATAGTGTGATAGAAATTATCTTTATGCATCTTACCATCCTTTGAATCAACACCTTTAAGCGACTGTAATTCAGGGAAAAATTCATTTATCAATCCTGAATTTTCCAACATCTTAAATCCAACTGAAGGTTTTGCTGACAATAAGATCTTGCTTATCTCATCAACTATACGTTCTTTTGAAAGAATCTCAACACGATGTTTATTTTTATTTAATGCCTGATAAGTATTCTCTTCTATCTGAAAATTTAACTGAGATGCAAAACGAATGGCCCGAAACATTCTTAAAGGATCATCAGAAAAAGTAATTTCCGGATCGAGTGGAGTTCTAATTATTTTATTTTCCAGATCTTTAATCCCATTAAATGGATCAATTAAATCGCCAAAATCCTTTTTATTTAAAGATAATGCCAAAGCATTAATTGTAAAATCTCTCCTATTCTGGTCATCTTCCAGAGTTCCATTCTCAACAACTGGTTTGCGCGATCCCCTGCTATAAGACTCCTTGCGAGCCCCTACAAATTCAATCTCATAATTGCCATATCGAAACATAGCTGTACCAAAGTTCTTAAAAACATTAACCTTAATTTTGGGATTTATCTTTTTTGCAACTTTTTCAGCAATATCAATCCCACTTCCTAAAACAACAATATCAATATCTTTTGATGGTCTTTTTAAAAAACAATCTCGCACAAATCCACCAATCACAAAAGCAGGTGCTTTTTCATCACTCACCACCTGACTTATTATTTTAAAAATCGGATCATTAAGACATTTCTTCATATGTAGATATGACAATTTATTAATTTTCATGACAAAATTACAATTATTTGAATTGATATTGAACTAAACAATTGTTTTTCGTGTTTGGAATATAGTTTGTAATACTGATATTAAATTTATAACTTATAATTTTAAAAAGAATTAACTTATTTTAATCACATAAAACAAAAAGTAATGTTAGAACATTTAACTAAAGACACATTTAAAGAGAAAGTTTTTAACTGGGAAGAAAACAAAGATTGGAAATTTGAGGGAAGCAAGCCTTGTATGATTGATTTCTATGCAGACTGGTGTCAACCTTGTAAAATGGTTGCTCCTATTTTAGAAGAGTTGCAACAAGAATATGAAGGTAAACTTGATATATATAAAGTAGATACAGAAGACCAACAAGAGTTAGCAGCTATGTTCGGAATCAGAAGTATTCCTTCATTATTATTTGTTCCTGTTGAAGGTCAGCCACAAATGGCTCAAGGTGCTTTACCAAAAGACTCTTTTAAACAAGCAATAAAAGATGTATTAAAAGTTGAATAATATTTTCAATACGAATCAAAACAATTAAATGCCGGATTTTACCGGCATTTTTTGTTTACTAATTAATTTCGTATAACTTTACACCATCAATGGGGTGCCAAAAATACAGGCTGAGATCATACCCTTCGAACCTGGTGCGGGTAATGCCGGATAGGGAAAAGAGTAAATCAAAAAAGTTCCCATTGTTTTTCATTAATGTTGATAAGACGGTTTACAATTGCAGTAAACTTTAATCATTATTTAATAAAAACAATGATTTACAGAGGCCTCAAGTTTACTTGCAGAGATTCTGTCTTACAACTATCTGAATGTTAAACAATAAAACTATTTAAAATGAAACAGGTAGGAGTAATAATTATCTTATTTTTTATGTCGCAAATTCTATTTGCACAACAAACAATTACTGGAACAGTTAAAAACAAACAAGGAGAAGCATTAATTGGAGCAAATGTTTTTATTAAGCAATTAAATAAAGGAATAGCAACTGATTCAAAAGGTTCTTTTAGCTTTACTGGTCTTTCATTCAATAACTATTCATTTGTGGTTTCTTACATTGGATATAAATCTTTAGAAAAACAAATAACGAAAGACAATTTACATAATATTGAATTTATTCTTGAATTTGATAATTTTCTTTCAGAAGATGTTATTGTTACTGCAACAAGAGCAGGTGATAAAACACCAATGGCCATAACAAATATGGGCATTAAAGAAATTGAAAATAACAATTCAGGAGGTGATGTGCCGTATTTATTGAGCACTGTACCTTCGCTTGTCGAAACTTCGGAATCAGGAATTGGAGTCGGATTTACGAGCATGCGTATTCGGGGTATTGACCCAACAAGAATCAATGTCACTATTAATGGAATACCCTACAATGATTCTGAATCCCAGGGAGTATATTGGGTAAATTTGCCAGATTTTGCATCTTCTGTTCAGGATATTCAGATTCAACGTGGAGTCGGAACATCAACGAATGGAGCTGGTGCATTTGGAGCAACAGTTAATTTAAGAACAAAAATGGTTCATCATGATGCCTATGCTCAATTAAACAGTTCTTACGGTTCGTTTAATACGTTTAAAACCAATATACAAGTAGGAACAGGATTAATTAATAATCATATTAGTTTCGATGCACGTTTATCAAAAGTACAAACTGATGGTTATATAGATTACTCATTCTCAAATCATGAATCATATTTTGTTTCGGGAACATATTATTCAGAAAAAACTTTAATCAAAGCAAATGTTTTTAGAGGTGACGAGAGAACAGGAATTAGCTGGTGGGGAATACCAGAAGACTTACTTGAAACAGACAGAACCTATAATCCTGCAGGGCAATACACTGATTTAGCAGGAAATGAGAAATATTATGAAGACCAAACAGATAATTATATTCAAACACATTACCAACTTTTATTATCACATGAAATTAGTAAAAATCTGAATTTGAACTTTGCATTGCATTATACTAAAGGAAAAGGATATTACGAACAATACAAAGAAAGTGATGATTTGGAAGATTATAATCTTCCAAATATAACTATTGGAGATACCGTTATGTACATTGGAAATAACGAATTAATATTTCCGGATAGTACAATTTCTAGTTCTGACATAATTAGACGAAAATGGATGGATAATGATTTTTATGGTTTCACTTATTCAATAAATTATTCCTTAAAAAAAGTTGATTTAACTTTTGGAGGAGCCTGGAATAAATACGACGGAGATCATTATGGCACTATTATATGGTCTGAATTTGGAAGTGATATGAGCAAAGATCATGAATGGTATCATAACAACGGTACTAAAACTGACTTTAATATTTATGGTAAATTAAATTATAATATCTTATCTGATTTATACTTATTTGGTGATGTTCAATACAGAACCGTTTCTTATAAGATGAGTGGTATTGATGATGATTTAAAAGAATTAGCTTTATCTGAAAGTTATAATTTTATAAATCCTAAAGTGGGCATTTTTTATGACATAAATACCAATCTAAGCTCCTATTTATCACTCGCTGTAGCCAACAGAGAGCCTACTCGAAGTGATTTTAAAGAAGCAATGGGTGATGAATCTGCTATGCCCAAACCGGAAACACTTTATGACTTTGAGTTAGGTGGTAATTATAAAACAAGGAATTACTTTTTATCCATTAATCTTTATTATATGAAATATAAAGATCAGTTAGTAAATACTGGTCAGTTAAGTAGTGTGGGATATGCTATTCAAACAAATGTTGATGACAGCTATAGGCTTGGTATTGAAATCATGAGTTCGTATAAAATAAATAATAAACTAAGGTGGGATGCTAACGCGACATTGAGTAGCAATAAAATAAAAAACTATATTGAATATTCAGACTATACAGATACTACCGGAACAAATTCTGATAAAGACCCTGAATATTTAGGAAACCTTCCAAGAAATCTTGGAACAACCAATATTTCTTATTCGCCGGAGATTGTTTTTACAAATATTATTTCTATTAAACCAGTAAAACAAGTTGAAATAAGTTTAATTAGTAAATATGTTGGCAAACAGTATTTTGATAATACATCTGACAACAATAGAATGCTAGATCCATATTTCATTAATAACTTAAAATTAAGTTATACTCCATCAGCCAAATTTGCTAAACAGATTAACTTTTATGTACAAGTCAACAACTTATTTAATGTTGAGTATGCAAGCAATGCATATGGTGGAAATTACTACTATGGCGTTGCCGATCCTGCAAAGTATAAAACACAAGGCCAGGAAGGAAGTTGGGCATATTACTATCCACAAGCTGGCATAAACATTCTTGGTGGTATAAGCATTAAATTATAAAAACAAATAAGGAGTTAAAACATAACTCCTTATTTATTTTCATTTTAAATTGCAAAAATCAAAATCCTGTATAGTTTGCAGCATAACAGTTATAGAATCTATACACTTTTTTTTATAAAAAAACAAGTTTTTCTCGAAACAATTTTGCAACAAAAGCGTTAAAATAGATAGAAATTGTTCTTACACTAATTTACTAGTTAATAGCGAATAAAGTTGTTTAAAGATATTTTTTCATTTAAATTTTAGGTTTAATTTTTAGGGTATTAAGAAAGTCAGGAATAAAAAGGTTTCTGGCTTTTTTAATTATATAATTTCTTATCTGCTAATTATAATTGATCTCCAAGTTTTACGTATTTTTGCCATAAGCATATTAGCAATCATGAAAAGAAAATTAATAATATACCTTATTTTTTTCATAATATATTCTTGCTCAGAAAGCACTTTGAACAATCAAAATAAAACTGTATTTAGATACAATGAATCTAAAGGCATACCAACACTCGATCCTGCTTTTGCTAAAAACCAGGTAGTAATTTGGCCGACTAATCAAATTTTTAATGGCCTGGTACAATTAGATACCAACCTGAATATTAAACCATGCATTGCGAAAAGTTGGGAAATCTCTAATTCAGCAAAGAAATATACTTTTATAATAAGAAATGATGTTCACTTTCATGATCATCCAAAATTTAATAATGGTTTTGGAAGAAAAGTTGATGCTCATGATTTTGTATATTCATTAAACAGAATTATTGATCCAAAAACAGCATCGCCTGGCGCATGGATATTTAATAATGTTGAACAAAATGGCATTAAAGCTATAAACGATTCTACATTAGAGATTAATTTAAAAAATCCTTTTCCAGCATTTTTAGGGTTATTAAGCATGCAATACTGTTCTGTTATTCCAAAAGAAATTGTAGGCTTTTACGGTACCGATTTTCGTAGAAATCCGATTGGAACAGGACCATATATGTTTAAATTCTGGAAAGAAGGAGAAAAGTTAATTCTGGTTAAAAATCCAAACTATTTTGAAAAAGATTCTTTAGGTAATAATCTTCCCTACATAGATGCAATTTCAATTACATTCGTTTCAGATAAACAATCAGAATTTCTTGAGTTCCTTAAAGGGAATATTGATTTTATTTCTGGAATAAATAATGTTAATAAAGATGAATTACTCACAAGAAGCGGTAAAATCCGTCCAAAATATCAGGATAAGTTTCAATTAATAAATCAGCCTTATCTGAATACTGAATATTTAGGTTTTTTATTAGATACATCAAAAATTGATGATAAAACTTCTCCGATATTAAATAAAAAAATAAGACAGGCCATTAATTATGGCTTCGATCGTGTAAAAATGATGAAGTACCTTAGAAACAGCATCGGAACACCAGCAATAAATGGATTTATTCCAAAAGGTTTACCTTCATTTAATAAAGATTTAATCGGATACACGTATAATCCTGACAAGTCAAGAGATCTGCTGATTGAAGCTGGATTTCCTAATGGCAATGGTCTTAAACCAATTAAACTTACAACCACAAACGATTATCTTGATTTATGCGAATACATTCAACAGCAGCTTTCTGAACTTGGCATAGCGATCGAGATTGACATAAATACTGGTGCTACCTATAGAGAAATGGTGTCAAATTCAAAATTAGAATTCTTTCGGGGCTCCTGGATTGCAGATTATCCTGATGCAGAAAACTATTTAGCGCTATTTTACAGTAAAAACTTTAGTCCAAACGGACCAAATACCACCCATTACAATAATAAAAATTTTGATATCCTATATGAGCAATCTTTAAAAGAAGTTAATCAAGAAATAAGAATTAAGCATTATCATAATATGAACAAGATGATCATCGACAATGCTGTAATTGTTCCATTATATTATGACGAAGTAGTTTTATTTGCAAACAAAGAACTTATGGGATTTAAAAGTAATCCTATGAATCTATTAAATATCAAAACAGTTAAAAAAAGATAAGAATGATAATTATAGCAGATAGTGGCTCATCAAATACAAACTGGATCATTTTAAATGCTAAACACATTGAATCATCTTTCACGACCATTGGGCTAAGTCCTTATTTTGTAGATAGTAAGATCATTCATCAAGAACTAAGTAAGAATTTTCCAAAAAATATCGATCCAAATGAAATTAGTAAAGTACATTTTTATGGATCGGGTTGCTCATCTGAGAAACTAAATTTAGTAATTGAAGAAGGATTAAATTTAATTTTTCCTAAATCTGACATTGAAATAAATACGGATTTAATAGCTGCAGCGAGGGCTTTGTTTTTTAATGATAAAGGCATAGCGGTAATATGCGGAACAGGCTCAAATACATGTTATTACGATGGGAAAAACATAAAAAAGAACATAACTTCTTTAGGTTATATTTTTGGTGATGAAGGCAGCGGTTCTTATCTTGGGAAACTTTTTATTAGTGATTTTTTAAATGATGAACTGCCACAAGAAATTAGAAATATGTTTGTTTTGGAATACAATTTTAGTAAAGATGATATTTTATTTAATGTATATAAAAAGTCAAACCCAAATAAGTTTCTTGCATCATTTACCAACTTCATCTTAAAAAATTCAGACAATAAATATTTTGATCAACTCATATCGAAAAACTTTAATGATCTTTTTGATAAATACATCTGCAGGTATGAGAATTATAAAAACTTAAATATTCGTTTTGTTGGTTCTGTTGCATTCCATTTTAATAAACAATTAAAAAATGTTGCTAAAAAATTTAATACTAAAGCAAATTTAATAATTCAAAATCCTATTGAAAGGCTTGCCCAATATCATATAGATAAGTTATCTTAGTTTATTTGATCATTAAAATAATTATAGTTTTGAAAAGAAATTATATTCAATTATCTTTAATAATGAATAGAATAAAACGAATAATTTACATTAATTAAAAACTAAGTCATAAAAAAAGCACATGAAAACTTGTATCATTATTGATGATGAAAAAAATGCAAGAGAAACACTAGCAAAAATTATAGAACGATATTTTAGTAATAAAATACAAATTTTATCCTCTGCTGATTCAGTTAAAGAAGGGGTCTTTGCCATTAATAAATACAATCCCGATCTTGTGTTTTTAGATATTGAAATGCCTGAAGAAAATGGTTTTAAACTTTTTGATTATTTTGACATTTATAATTTTGAAGTAATTTTTACTACAGCATATAAACAATACGCTATTGATGCAATTAAATTTGCAGCACTTGATTACCTATTAAAACCAATCAATTTTATCGATTTAAAGGATGTTTTAACCCGCTTAGAGAAAAAACAGAACAAATCATCGAACCCTGCTCAGATTGAAGCATTTTTAAGTAATTTAAATAATGACCCCGGGAATTTCAACAAAATTGCCCTTCCAACATTAGATGGCTATCAATTAGAAAAAGTTAATAATATAGTTTATTGTCAAGCAGAAGAAAATTATTGTAAAATTTTTACAAATAGAAACGAAGTTATACTTGTTGCCAGAACATTAAAAAATATTGAAGAATTATTACCTGATGAAGTTTTTTTCAGAATCCACAAATCACACTTAGTAAATATGAACTATATTAAGTCATACAGCAAAACTGATGGTTATAGAATTAAACTTGAGAATGGTGTTGAATTAGATGTAGCAACCCGACGTAATGAAGAGTTTTTAAAAGCTTTAACAAAACGCTAGTTTCAATTGGCAACTAAATGAACAAAAAGTTAACAATACTCATATTTACATTATTACTCTTAAATAATTTTTTATTTGGACAACACTATTTTTGTAGAAATTACACATTAACTGATGGATTACCTGATAATACTATTAATGACGTTTTTCATGATTCAAGAGGTTTTTTATGGATTGGTACCAACGCAGGTGTTTCAAGGTTTGATGGTAAGAATTTTAAGAATTATACAACAAGCGATGGTTTGGCCAGTGATTATATTGTTTCAATAACTGAAAGTAACAATGGGGAAATTTTTGTGGGATGTAAAAATGGAGGATTAACCAAAATATTCACAAACTCAATATTCTCATATACTGACAGTTCCGGATTAACATCAAATAACATTACACAACTTTATTACTCTAAAAAATTTAATCTACTATTTATTGGTACAGAAGATGGATTAAACGTTATAAATAATGATAAAATTATTACCATAAATGAAAAAACAAATCAGTTAGATTACAAGTTACACATTATAAATTTCTTAGAAGTAAATGATTATATTTATGTATTCACAAAATTTGGTAAAACATTTAAGTACAATCCATTCCTTGAAGATATCTCTCCGGTTTTACATCATAAAATTTTAAGGAAAGGAAATATAAACTCTGTTTTTATTAACAGTAAGAGCGATACATTAATCAATAGAGATTCTAAATTATTAGAAATTTATAATTCAAAATTTACTGAATTTCCTGAGTTTGGATATATAAATGATTATGTTGAAGATAATATTGGTAATACATGGATTGTTAGCAGTACTAATACTTTTTCAAATAATACAATTTTCAAATTTAAAAATGGAAAATTAACACCACTCAATAATCTATTAAATATTGAATCAAATAATGTTTTATCGGTAGAATATAATTCATTAGAAAATATTTTATGGATAGGAACTAAAGAAGATGGATTATTTCTTTTCCCCTTAGATAATTACACATTTTATAACAAGAATGATTTACAACTTAAAAATCCACAAATTATAGATCTTTATAGTGATGATGCTCTTTGGATTTGTACCGAAAGAGAGATTGTTGAATTTAATAGTGATTCTGTAACCAATAAAATAACATTTGAAGACTTTAATAATGTATTTATTGCCTATAAAAGAACCAATTTAAAATCTAAATACTCTTACTTAAAAGACAAAGAAGGTTCCTATGAGAAATATAAAGATCTAATAATTACAGGTAAATATCAATACAATAATCCATATATTGTCAATAAAAACTCCACTCCAGTAATCCTACCTTCAAAATCACTTTATAAACCATTAAAATACGATATAATGGTTAATAAAGAATTAAAAAAACTAACAGGCATCATAGATAAAAAAGATAAGTCTATATGGATAGGAAGTAATGTTGGTATATTCATATACAATAAAGAGTTAAAAACATTAGACTATATAGATCTAGATGGATATAATTTTAAGGAATTTAGTTTTACTTCGGATAAACAATTAATAGCTGCAGAGTGGGATCACTTGATTATTGGGAATGTAAAAAACCAAAATTCAAATTTAGAAAAATACAATAACTACGCAGATGGTAGCCCTATTAATGTAAATAAAATAGTTACCAATGGTAATCATATCTGGTTTTCAACATCAGACCACGGAATATATGTAAAAACACAAAACGGTTTTATTTCAAGCTATGATCAAAAAACAATTAACAACAACTTTTTTAATGATATTTGTTTAGACAAATATGGAAATATTGTAGCTGCAGGAAACAATGGTAAAATATATTTTCTTGAACTTATAAATGATACCATAACATCTAAATATGAAATCGGTTCGAAAGATGGATTACAAGGAACAAGTATTCGTTGGATTAACTGCATAAGTAATAAATTTTATATAGGTACAAACAAAGGAATAAATAAATTAAATCTCGAGTTATTTTATAACTCAGGAATAATTGATATTGAATACATAAATAAGGAACATGGTTATACCAATTATTCAGGAAATGTAAGTGTTATTGATAAGTATGATAACTTGTGGATAGGTGGAAATAAACAATTAATAAAAACACATGTAGACGACCAAGTAATTAAAAATAAAAAGGTTAATTATTTTATACAGGCAATTGAAGTTAACAACAAAAGAATAAATCTTCAGAATTACTCAAACAAAAATGAATGGAATTTAATCCCTATAAAAACGATCGTTTTACCATATAATAAAAATTCACTTACCTTTTACTTTGATATTATTCATTTTCTTGATCCAAATTCAATCACATTTAGCTATAAATTAGAAGGATTATTTAATGAATGGTCTTCGCCCAGTAAGGATCGAAAAATTGTTTTTCAGAACTTATCGCCGGGGAATTATACATTAAGAATTAAAATTTTAAACAATACGGCTGTAAGCTCTAGTCAGGAGTTGTCAATTAAATTTGAAATTAAGCATCCATTTTGGGCCAATTGGTACTTTATAGTTATAGGTATAATTGTATTATTTCTTTTAACATGGGGTATTATTCAAATAAGAACAAATTCAATAAAAAAACGTGAAAAACTAAGAAGGCAAATTGCAGAAAGAATAACCGAATTCGAGATGAAAGCTCTAAGAGCACAAATGAATCCACATTTTATTTTTAATGCAATTAATTCTATTCAAAATTATATGCTGGATAATGATATTGATGCATCGTTAAATTATTTATCAGATTTTGCAAAACTAATTAGAATAACATTAGATAATATCTCCAAGAAGAAGATTGATTTAGAAGATGAACTAAACTATCTAAAATATTATCTGAATCTTGAAAAAATGAGATTTGATAAGAACTTTGACATTGAAATAATTCTTCCAAATGAATTAAAATCAAGGAAATTAATGATCCCACCAATGATTATTCAACCTTTCATTGAAAATAGCATTAAATATGGTTTTATTTATAATACCAAACCACCCAAGATTAAACTTGAATTCCAACTAAATAATGATAATTACCTAAATTGTATTATCGAAGATAATGGTATTGGCAGAGAAAAATCTAAAGAACTGAGTAAAAATAACAAAACGCATAACTCTAAAAGTACATATATCACTCTTGAACGTTTTGTTTTGTTAAATCAAACTCAAACTAAGAAAGGATATCATATAAAAACGACAGATTTATACGATGATAGTGGTTTTGCTTCAGGAACAAAAGTTGAGATAACAATCCCAGTATAAAAAAAGAGACCCGATCAGGATCTCTTTAGATTTTTAATTAGTATTTTTTAATATATAAGTAATAAACTCTTTCCCTTCTATGTGTGCATATTTAAATGATGTAGTTCCGTTAAACTCTACATTATTTAAATTTACAGGGTTTTGGAAGTCGGCATATTTAAAATCTGCAAAATCGTCGAAATATGCACTTTCAAAACTTACACCTTCCGGAAACTTAGTATATTTAAATATTGCATCTGATTGAAACTTTGCTCCTGTATAATCAACATATTCGTCAAAATCAGTATATTTAAAAGTAGCTAGTTCTAAAAATACACAAGAATTAAATTCAACCTTGTCTTCAAACTCTGTGTATTTAAAATTAGCATCACCTTCAAATTTTGAATTACTAAAATTAGTGTACCCAGGAAATTCAGTATATTTAAAATTAGCTTCTTCTTCAAACACAGAATTTGAGAAATCTACTGATGAGTTAAATTCTGAATATTTAAACAAAGCATCTTCTTTATATACATTTTCTTTGAATGAAGCTGCCCTATAAAATTCGGTGTATTTTACTAAGAAATCATTTTGAAATGTACAGCCATTAAAAGTAACATCTTCATGAAACATTACAATATGCAGTTCATCTTTATCATCATCGTTATAATATCCAATTATACTTCCTGTAAAATTGCAATTTGTAAATTTTAAAGGAGCATTAACATGATATTTATATGTTACATTATTATTTAATAGGCTCTCAAATTTATCATTATCTTTCTCTCTATCAGTAATCATTCTAAAATCAAGATCCCCTGTAACGGTAACATTATCGTAGTGTGCTTCTTCTCCATTATTTAGTTTGTTTATAATATCTTTAGCATCAACATTAACCTGAACAAACCCAATAAATGGAATTGAAATAAATAAAAACGTTAAAATAAGATTTTTCATAATGTAAAAGTTTAATTTAATAAAAGACGAATATAGATTTAATCTGTTGCATCAGAATTCATCTATTTTAAAAATTGTCTTTAGTATCTCTTTTGCATTTTCAACCTGAACACCTTTTTCAATTAAGTCTTGGAGATCTTCAATTGCTCCATCACGGACAGGCTCATCAATTTCCATATTCAACTGATAATATTTTTTATATAAATCTGCTGCCTTATTGTAATTTCCCAAACATAGATATGATAATGCGATATTATACATTGCATATAAAGCTTCATTATCAATTTCTATGGCTTTTTCGCTCCATTTAATACATTCTTCATATTCACCAAGCAAATAATAATTCCAACCAATATTTCCATATGATACATTGGATGTTGAATCAATTTCGATTATTCTTTTATACTCCTGAATTGATTCCAGCACTTTTTCATTATCTGAATATATTCTAGCTTTCTCAAAAATTGCCTGAATATTTGTACTGTCAATTTCAAGTACTTGATTTAAATCTTTAATTGCTTCATCTATTTTTTTAAGTTCAGACTTAGCTCTGGCTCGTTGCACATATGCATCAAAATTTGTTTTATCTGCTTCTATTGCTTTTGTTGAAAACTCTATCGATTTATCATAGTTTTCCATTTGGATATAAATACTAGATAACCCTAAATATAAGTCTTGTACATTTACATCCTGATCCATCATTTCCTGATACTGCTTAATAGCTTTATCTTCCTCACCCATATCGATGTATGCATTTGCTTTCTTTAAAATCACATACTTATCGCCTGGCTCCAGCTCTAAAGCCTTATCAAAATCTTTAATTGCCTTATTGTAATTACCATCTCTTAAATAAATACTTCCACGTGTGCTATATGGAACAGAATACTCCGGACTTAATTCAATTGCTTTATTACATTCTTCTATGGCCTTTTCTTTTTCATGTAATTCTAAATATGTTAAAGCTCTATTGTTGTATAAAAATGGTTGATCTGGGAAATAATCAATAGCCAGGTTGTAAAGCTCTAATGATTCCTGATGTTTATTCAAGGCATCTAGTAAAGCAGCTTTAACATTAACTGCAGCTA
>CAZPMA010000033.1:0-29885 GCA_964587535.1 uncultured Bacteroidales bacterium | reverse complement strand
ATAGTAAAGATGAAAAAATTGGTTCTTTCTCAGGCGGCATGAAACAACGTATCGGAATAGCACAAATATTATTGCACTTACCAAAAATTCTAGTTGTTGATGAACCAACTGCCGGACTGGATCCCAGAGAAAGGATTCGTTTCCGTAATTTATTGGTAGAACTAAGCAAGGACCGCATTGTAATATTCTCTACTCACATTATCGAAGATGTTGCTAGCTCATGTAATATGGTTGCTGTAATGAAAAAAGGAGAAGTAAAGTACATGGGTGCACCAATTAATATGGCTAAAATTGCTGAGAAGAAAGTATGGATGATGAATATTCCTGCTGATGAATTTGAAAATCTTAAAGATAAATTTGTTGTATTACATCATATGAAAGATGGCGATAATATACGTTGCAGATGTCTTGCTGATATAGCACCTACCGAAAATGCAAAATTGGTTAAAGCAAACTTAGAAGACGCTTATTTGTATTTATTAACACACGAAAACATTCGTTCTGATAAAACCATACACTAGTTATGAAAATAATACCTAAGATAAAACTCGGATTTGATATCCTTAATTACAATTTAAGAATCGTATTTGCTAACAAATTTATTTATTTTTTAATTGCAGCACTTGCATTCTTTTTAATGGTTATAGGTATAGTTCTCTTTAATAACCAGTCATTTGCTGTTTATGATGTTTATGGCTTATTAATATTCCCGGGAATATTAATTGCTTTTTATCCGGTAATTTTCAATATCCAGAACGATAAAGACGCGAGGATGCTGGAGATCATATTTGGGGTACCCAATTATCGATATAAAGTATACCTCGTTCGTTTTCTGATAAGCATGTTACTACTGTTTAGCATCTTATCATTAATGACCTGGTTTGCTGTATTTGCTGTTGTAAAAACAAATGTTTTTACAACAGTTTATGAACTTATGTACCCATTACTTTTCTTATCATGTGTCGCATTTTTGTTTACAACACTTTTGCGAAACGCAAGTGGTGCAGCTGTTATTATGATTATTATTGGTTTATTTTTTATGATCTTAGATGAAAATATTCAATATAGTAAATGGAATATATTTTTAAACCCATTTGATGTACCTAGTGATATCAGTTTGTCTGTATGGAAAAATATAATATTCCAAAACCGATTAATGCTAATAATTGGTTCTGTTGTTTCCTTATTATGGTCTTTAATCAATTTACAAAAAAGAGAAAAATTCGTTTAAATCAAATACTAACCTTTATATACATATAATCTTAAGTCGAATTAGTGAAAGTTTTGTAAAATTTAGTATTTTCGAATATTAAATTTTCAAAGATGAAAAAACTATCATTCATTCTAATTATATTAGGTCTGCTTTTATCTCAGATTGTTCGTATTACTTTCAATTTAAACGATGGATTTGAATACCATGGTTTTATTTTTAGCCTATCAATTGCTGATTACGCAGGAAAAGCTTCTAATGAGTTATTTCTAACATCAACCATTTTAGGATATATTGCATTTTTGATATTTGGAATAATAAATACCAATAAAATTCACTCTCCTGAAATATTTAAATCAGCTTTTATGTTTTCTGCAATTTCATTAGTTGTTACTTTCTTTGAATTTACAAGTATTCTGGAAGATTTAAATGGAATTTTTTATGGTAAGCATTTCCGTATTGGATGGTTACTTTTTATCTTAGCCTTTTGGATTTTTAGTAAAAAGTATTTATCAAAAAAATAAACTATGATTAAAGGTAATTTACTCTTATTATCATTTCTCTTTTTGATTCAAACACTGCCAGCACAAATATCTGTTTCAAAAACAAATGTTGATTATACAGTTCAACTTAAAGAAAATAATGAATTACATATTCTCACTTTTTGGAAAGATAAAGATTCAACAATATATACTTCTGTAAAATATTCTGTTTCTGATTTTAATAAAGAGATTAAAGATAGAACTCTTAAAAACGAAATTGCTGTAATAAATCAACTTTGGCAAATAGCTGAAGATAGCATTATTATTAGCTTGGAATCATTCAATATTGGATATCCCCTGCTCTACTCAGATATATTTAAAAATCATATTCGTGCATTTCTTAATTCAAAAAATTGGCAAGAACATGTAAAGAACAATGGCAAAGAATTAGATTACCAGATAATAAAAGCGGTAATGACTGAAAACAATATTTATGAGCCCTTATATGATTTTTTACAATCAAAAAATTATGAAATAAATGGAATTGAAACCGAAAAACATGGTTTTGTTACTAAAGAAAACCTGCAAAAAGCAGGCTTCTCCGGTTCAGAGATAATTCCTTTACCTTTTATTATTTGGTTAATTTTAAATTAACTTTTATTCATACCTTAAGCTTTCAGCAGGATTTCTCGTGGCTGCTTTTATAGATTGATAGCTAATTGTAATAATAACTACCGTAATCGAAAGCATAGCACCTAAAGCATACATCCACCATTTTAAAGATATATGATAGGCAAAATTGTCAAGCCATTTATTCATTGCATAATATGCAAGTGGCCAGGCTAATATATTACTAATAATAACCAATTTTGTAAATTCTGTTGAAAAAATCCTAACGATTGTAGATACAGAAGCTCCAAGGACTTTTCTAATCCCTATCTCTTTTGTTTTTTGTTCGGCCATAAAAGAAGCCAAACCAAAGATGCCTAAACATGAAATAAAAATTGCAAAAATTGTGAAGTAATTTATTAAGGTATTACTTCTTTGTTCAGCTCTATAAAGCTCTTCCAGTGTCTCATCCATAAAATGATAATTAAAATCATAATCAGGCTCAAACTCTTTCCATGTACTTTCAATATAATTTAAGGTTTTTTGCATATTATCATGACTAATACGGATAAAACAACTACGCGCTTGATCTGGCTCAATATGGAGCATTAAAGGAGCAATCTTATTTTTTACATTGTTAAAATTAAAATCTTTCATTACACCCACAATATATGACTGCTGACCAAAAATTGTTAAGGTTTTTCCTACAGGATTTTCCATCCCTAATTGCTTAACAGCTTCTTGATTTACAATAATAGAGTTTATTGTATCTGATGCAAACTCTTTACTAAATGAGCGGCCTTCAGCAATGTCAATTTGCATTGTTTCAAAAAAATCATATCCAATACCAATAAAATGCAATGTCATTGATTGTTCATTATCATTACCTTCCCACTCGTTTAAAGTAAAAGATGGACATGCATAAATAGGTAATACTCTACTGGTGGTTACTCCCTTAATGTGTGGATTACTTAATAATTTTTGCTTAATGGTTTCATAATTTTGTCGAATATTCTGATTCATACCCAAATAAACCAGCTGATTTTTATTATATCCAAGATCTTTATTTTTAATATATTTTAATTGACTGGAAATAAGTATTGTAGAAATAATTAAAGCTACTGAAAGTGTAAACTGTATTATTACTAATACTTTTCTTAATAAAGAACTTTTGGCTCCTGAACTAAGTTTTCCTTTTAATACTTTTACAGGATTAAATGCCGATAAATATATTGCTGGGTAACTTCCAGCCAATAATCCGGTTATTAAAGCCACTGATATTAAGGCAAAAATAATTAAAGGGTCAGTTAAAAAATCTGTTGAGAGTTCTTTCCCTGATAAATTATTAAACTCAGGCAATAATAGAATTACAACGATTAAAGCAATAATAAAAGAAAGAATTGCCATGAAAATGGATTCTGAATAAAACTGGCTTATTATGTCTGTTCTTTTTGCACCAACTACTTTTCTTAAGCCAATTTCTTTAGCGCGATTACTTGAACGGGCAGTTGTTAAATTCATGAAGTTTATACATGCAATTAGCAATACTAGAAAAGCGATGGCAGAAAATGTTATTACACTATTTAAATCTCCTCTAAAAGTAAAATCATACGAAAAATGCGATCTTAAATAGATATCCTGAAGTTTCTGACTAAACAATTCAGTTGTATTTTCTTCATGAAACTGATCTAAATATCTTTCTAATTTATCATTAACAGCATTACGCAAATTCTTATTTTTCAATAAAAAATAAGTTGTAAAGTTGTAAGACCCTTGTCCCATTTCATCAATATTCTCTCCATCTTCACGTATTAATTGAAATGGAAATAAAAATTCAAAACCAAAATGAGAATGTTTGATATTTTCGATCACACCCGTAACTTTAAATGATCCCCTTTCTCTTACTTCAAGCACTTTACCAATCGGGTCATCATTTCCAAAAATTCGCTCAGCAGTTTCCTCAGTTAATACAACACTATGAATATCATTTAATGCATTTCCCGGACTTCCTTTAATAAACTTAAAATCAAAAATATCAAATGCTGTAGAATCTATAGCAGCACTATTTGCCTGAATATATTCTCCATCCTTATATTTAAATAGCCATGCACCCCAATTTTTAAACCTGCACACACGTTCAATTTCAGGAAAATCTTTTGCCATATTAGGTGCCAATGCTGCTGGTGTAACTGCGGCAATCATTTGATCACCATCATTTACTATTTTCACTAAAACTCTCTCGATTCTATCTTTTTTAGAGTGCCAACGATCAAATTTTAACTCATCCTGAACCCACAACATAATTAATATACTACAAGCCAAGCCAATAGCCAAACCTATTATATTAATTAATGAAAAAGAGAGGTGTTTTCTTAGATTACGAATTGATGTAAGGATATAATTTCTAAACATTGTATCTGTTTTTTAAATATTTTCATAGAATTTCCAATATTTATACCAAACATATTAACTCATTAACTATATGTACATTACATTAATATGCATTAAACTAAAACTGTCCTGTTTCATAACGACATTGTACGATATAGGACAGATCAATTCCTGCTAAATTTAAATTATGCTATTTAGAGATATCTTTCTAATAAATGACCTAACTCCTTATAATTTATAGGTTTAGATATATAGTCATTGAAGCCTGCTTTTAATGTTCTTTCTCTATCTCCGGGCACTGCATGTGCAGTCTGAGCAATTATCTTTATTTCAGGCCATTTTTCTTTAATGTATTTTGTCGCTTCGAAACCATCCATTTCTGGCATTTTTAAATCCATCAATACTAAGTTTATTTTAACTGACTTCTGTTCACAAATTTGTATTGCTTCTTCTCCATTTCTTGCAATTAAACAATTTACTCCAAAACCTTCTAATATTTCAACTAAGAGCTGAATACTAAATTCGTCATCCTCAACAACTAAAACATTTTTGTCATCAAAATTTACACTTACAACATCATCATTATTATCATCTTCGCTTCTTAATGTGTGGTTCTGTAATAAAATCGGTAATGTAACTTTAAATTCTGAACCTTTACCTAAATCCGAGTTAAGTTCAACTTTTCCACCTAGAATTTCGGTATATTTCTTAACTACAAATAATCCTATTCCAGTACCTCCATGGTGTCTTGTAAGCGATTCATCAGCTTGTCTAAATATATTAAATACAATATTTTTTTTATTTTTTGCAATTCCGATTCCGGTATCCTTAACATAAAATTCAATCTCTCCTTTATCAGCATTTACTTCGTAGCCATAATCTATATGCCCTTCTTTAGTAAATTTTAAAGCATTTTTAAGGAGATTAATAAGAATCTGCATTAACTTATTTTTATCAGTATAAATTTCTATATCAGGATATTTTTTTGAAGGTTTGTAAATAATTTCTATCTGGCTATTCAGTTTAATTTTCTCCACAAGTATCATTTCACTGATAGAGCTCATTATTGATGATAATTTATACTCTTCTTTTTGCAAATTAACCTGTCCGATTTCTAATAAAGTAACATCGAAAATATCTTCAACGATCTCCAATAAATGCCTACCACTATTATTAATTGTATTAGCATATTTCATTATCTTATCAATGGGACTATTCATTTGAATTAATTCTGAAAATCCAATTACAGCATTTAAAGGAGTTCTTAATTCATGAGACATTGTAGCTAGAAATGCAGATTTTAATCTATCCGACTCTTTTGCTTTTTCGTATGCCAGCTGCAGTTCTTCTTCTGTTCTTTTTCTCTCAATTGATATACTCATCTGGTGTGAAACAAACTCAAGCATCTCAAGGTCATTCTTAGAATAAACAGCTTCGTCGCTATAATTTTGTACTGCAAAAACTCCAAAAACTTCGCCTTTTACCTTTAATGGAACACCTAACCATACTTCAGGGACAGAACCTATATATTCAACTTCGCCAGCTTTCTTAAACTCTTCCATTTTTTCCTTTGTTAATAGTTGTGGCTTTTTAGTCTTAAATACATAATTAGTAAAAGTTTTACCTGCCGGCCAGGATTTAAAATCATCTTTTTCATCCAGCATATATGGTGATGAAAAAGTATCATCCTTTTTATTGTAGAAAGCAATGTAAAAGTTCTTTATATCAATAATTTGCTGGAGTTGATTTTTAATAATATCAATAAGTTTATCAAGTCCAATGGCTGTGTTAGCTGCTTGCGCAATATTAAAAATAATTCTTTGTAATAATTCGGATCTTTTTTGCTCGGTTATATCTCTTGAAACACCCACTAAAGCTAAAATTTCTCCTTTTACATTTTTAATAACTGAACTGGAAAGATAAATCTGAAATTCGCTTCCGTCCTTTTTCTTGTTCCAAATCTCTCCTTTCCATCCGCTCCTGAATGTTTCCTGCAAAATATCCAAGTTTAATCCAATCGGATTTCTTTTTGAACCAACTACATCAATCTGCTTACCAATTAAATCATCGTAACTAAAACCATATGTTTTTAAAAAAGCATCATTCACATATATTATCTTATTGTCTAAATCAGTTATACTAACACACTCACTGATACTTCTTAGTGCATGAGCCATGATCCTATAATCTTCTTCAGCTTTTATTCTCTCTGAAATCATTTTATTAGCTGATTTAGCCAGGTCTTTAAATTCTTTATAATACAAGCCTGAAGTTTTGACTCTAACCTGTTCATTTGCAGCATCTTCAAAGAAGTTTGAGAACTTTCTAAAGCTATGTTTTATTTTCTTGGAAACATTTTTAAATATAAAATAAATTACTACATAAAAGATTAAGGTTATAATTAAAATACCAATAATATAATACCACACATCTTTTATAAGCTTTTGCTTTTTCGCTTCAATAACCGTATTAATGTCTTCAAACCAAAATCCTGCTCCCAAGTAACATTCAAATTCTGGAATTGCTTTAACATATGTTCGTTTTTTTTGAACTTGTTTTGTTACCGGATTAAACCACGAATAATCGGCATAACCACTTTGGGTATTATTACTCATAAAACTCATAAAAACTTCATGCGTAATTATTCCATCCGGATCTTTTCGTTTTGATGTATTTGTACCCTCCAATTTTGGAAGACTAACACTTAGCATTTGAATTCCATCAAATGATCTCATAAAGAAAAAACCTAATTCTTTTCCTTTATTTGGAAATCTAACAGTTCTTAGTTTCTCAACAGTAGACTGTTTGAATTCATCTAATGATAAATTTGTTAATTTGTAGTCTGCCTCTATTTCATCAATTGCTCTATCAACTTCATATTTTACAATTGCCTCTTGCTCTTTAAAGTAGTTTTCAGTAATTGAATCTCGTTCCCTAATATAATCCGAATATTTTGCTACTATTAATATAATTGCAAGAATAGCAATGGCAGAAAACGTCATTAACAAACTTATATTTTGAAACTTACGGCTTATACTACTTGCAGACATAGAAAGAATGCTTTTTAATCTAGAAGATTATTAGAAAATTGTTGAAATAAATATACGAAATAATTAGAGTTATAAAAACAATTAAGTAAGCATATATGATAATTTAATTATAATCTGAAATAATAAATTCCTAACATAGTTTAAATCTCTTTAGTATATTAACAATTTATCCTACGAAGCACAATTAACAGATTATCGGCTATGTGGTATTAATAATATTCATCCAATTGGAATTCGTTTTTTACATTTAACACATGTCCCAAAGTCATCTTCATTTACCTTATTTAAAACATATTTTAATTTGGAAAGCTTTTCTTCTGCTTTACGCAAGGCCGCTTCTGCTAAACTTTTATTATTAATAGCATCCATTCTTGAAACTCTGCCTATTGCGCAGTCTGGTTCAACTGGTTTTGTAATTTCCTTATATTCAAGTACTGATTTTTCTGTTTTTTCAATCTCAGTTATAATTTTTTCCTTAATTTCGTTTATGTTATTTTTTTCCATAGTTTATTTTAAACAATATATGTTTTAGAATGTAATATTTTTCTAAAAACAATTACTAACAAGTTAATCGATTTCAATATTTTTTAGTCATATAATTAAATTAAAACTATTATAATATGCAAAAACTAAGAATTAAACTAACGGCAATTACTTTATTGGCATTATTAAGTGCTTTTAGTGTAAAAGCAGAAAAAGATTCACGCTTAATGCGTTTCCCTGATATTAATAATGATTTAATTGCATTTGTATATGCAGGTGATATCTGGACAGTAAATTCAAATGGTGGAGATGCAGTAAGATTAACATCTCACAAAGGATTAGAATTATTCCCTAAAATTTCTCCAGATGGTAAATGGATAGCATTCTCGGCTGAATATTCAGGGAATCGTCAGGTTTATATTATGCCTTCGACAGGTGGTACTCCAAAACAATTAACTTATTATAACGATGTTGGAGAAATGGCTCCTCGTGGTGGTTGGGATAATGCTGTTCTTGACTGGACACCTGATAGTAAAAATGTTTTAGTAAGAATGAATAGAACTCCTTTTGGAGAAAGAGTTGGAAGATATTATCTAGTAAACATTGAAGGAGGTTTAGAAAAACCTTTACAAATAACAGATGGAGGATTTGGTGTGCTTTCACCAGACGCTAAAAAATTAGCGTTTGCTCCGATTTCGAGAGAATTCAGAACATGGAAAAGATACAAAGGTGGACGTGCTGCTGACATTTGGATTTATGATCTTGAAAATGACATGTCTGAAAGAATAACTGACTTTGTTGGATCTGATCAGATTCCTAGCTGGTATAAAAACAAGATTTATTATGCTTCAGATAAAGATTTAACATTAAATATTTATAGTTACGATACCGAAACAAAAGAAACAAAACAAATTACTACTCACTCAGAGTATGATGTTATGTGGCCTTCAGGTGAAAACGGAATGATCGCTTACGAAAATGGTGGATATATTTATAAATTAAATCTTGAAACAGAAAAAACAGAAAAAGTAACTGTTAACATTAGTTTTGATAATCCAAATGTTTTACCTTATATCAAAAATGTTTCAGAATTTATTGAAAGTGCAGAAATATCTCCTGCTGGTAAACGAGCAATTTTCGAAGCACGTGGTGATATCTTTACCGTTCCTGCAGAAAATGGTTTTACGGTTAACTTAACTAAAACACAAGGAGTACGTGAAATGTCGCCAAGCTGGTCGCCAGACGGAAAGTATATTTCTTACTTATCAGATGTAACTGGTGAATATGAACTATATCTATTAGAAAATAAAGAAGGTGCAAAAGCTAAGCAAATAACATTTAACTCAAGTGCATGGAAATATAATCCAACATGGTCGCCTGATAGTAAATATATTGTTTATTTTGATCGTACTTTACAACTAAAACTTATTGATGTTGCTACCAAAACAGAAAAAGTTATAGCTAAAGGTTATTCTGATGAAATAAGAGACTACAGTTTCTCACCTGATTCAAAATGGATTTTATATACAAATGGCAGCGAGAATGAAAACAATGCTGTTTGGGTTTATAATATTGCAACTGGAAAAAACAATCAAGTAACTGATGATAAATTTAACGATTTCAGTCCTGTTTTCTCAAAAGATGGAAATTATATATTCTTCCTTTCAAATCGTGATTTCAATTTAGATTTTTCAAGTTTTGAATTTACTTACTTATACAACAAAGCAACCAGAATATATGCATTAGCATTAAGAAAAGATAGCCCAAAGCTATTCAAATTTAAAAATGATATTGTTGAAGTTAAAGCAGAAACCAAAGAAGAACCTTCCAAAGGAAAAAAAGGTAAAGATGAACCTAAAAATGACGGTTTAACTGTTTCTATTGACTTTGATGGAATCGAAAGCAGAATTATGGATTTCCCAATTAACGATGGTGATTATGGTTTCTTAGCTGCAGTGGATGGTGGTATTTTATATGGTGCTGAAGATGGACTACATAAGTACGATTTAGCAAAAGAAAAAGATGAATTAATTATATCTGGAGTCCGTTGGGCAATACTATCTGCCGATGGTAGTAAAATGCTTTATCGCTCCAGAAGAGACTGGGGTATTACCGGAATATCACCAAATCAAAAAGCAGGTGATGGTAACATAGATTTAAGCAATGTTGAAATGAAAATTGATCCTAAAAAAGAATGGGAACAAATCTATACTGATGGTTGGAGAATTTTCAGAGATTATTTCTATGTATCTAATCTTCACAATGTTGATTGGCCGGGATTAAAAGAGAAATATGGAAAATTATTACCTTATGTTAGCCATAGAGCTGATCTTGATTACATTTTTGGTGAAATCATTGCAGAATCCAATACTGGTCACGCATACGATAATTATGGCGATTTTGAAAGAGTTAAAAGAATTGATGGTGGTTTACTTGGAGCTAAATTTAAAGCGGATAAAAACTCTAACAGATATATTATCTCAAAAATATATGAAGGTGAAAACTGGGATGAATCCAGACGTTCTCCCTTAACTGAACAAGGAATCGATATAAAAGAAGGTGATTTCATTATCAGTTTAAACGGATATAATGTAACTACTGAAGATAATCCTTATAAGTTCCTTGAAAATACAGCCAATAAATATATTGAAATTAAAGTAAATTCAACTCCTTCTGAAGCAGGAGCTAGAACATATACTGTTAAAACAATTGGTAGTGAATTAAATTTATTCTATTTAGATTGGGTAAATGCTCGTCGTAAAATGGTAGAAAAACTTTCAGGTGGAAAAATTGGTTATATTCATGTACCAAACACTGCAATTGAAGGCAACTACGAACTTCATCGCGGAATGTATGAACAACATAATAAAGAAGCCCTAATTATTGACGACCGATATAATGGCGGTGGATTTATTCCTGAAAATATGGCCGATTTATTGGATAGAGAAACATTAAGCTATTGGCACAGAAATCAGTTAAATTCAATGAAATCTCCTGCAATAGCTCATGATGGACCTAAAGTAATGTTAATTAATGGCTATTCATCATCGGGTGGAGATGCTTTCCCTTATTATTTCAAAAAGAAAGGTTTAGGAAAATTAATTGGTACAAGAACCTGGGGTGGATTAGTTGGTATTCAAGGTGGCAGAAGATTTGTTGATGGCGGAAGCTTTAACGTTCCACAATTTGGTGTGTATGACGAAAATAGCGAATGGATTATTGAAGGTGTTGGAGTTTATCCGGATATTGAAGTGGTTGATAAACCACATCTAATTGCTAAAGGAATTGATCCTTGTATTGAAGAAGCAGTAAAAGTTCTGTTAGAAGAACTTGAAAAGAATCCAGTTAAAAAAGTAACACCTCCTGCAGATCCAGATCGTTCAAAATGGATTGAAGTAGATGTGAAATAGTTTAATATTAAAATTGAAATCATTAAGTCAGGGTTTCACTCAAAGTGAAGCCCTGACTAATTTTATAAGCATTCTTACCATCTGGAAGTATAATCTAAATAATTTTCTAAAGGATCACCACTACTTGTATTTATAGATTCTAACCAGTCAATAAGTGGCTGACGATAATGTACACTTGTATTATAAGGGTTTGGATCATAACTTGAAAAATTAGAAGATGTCAATGAATACAAATAATCAGTAGTTAAAACCGTATATGTTTGTTGGTCTTCAATTGGAGATCCATCAGATAAATAATACCCACCAACAACTGTCATTCCTCCAAAAATTAATCCATTTATTACATTTTTTACCTGAGCACCTGTTAATTCAAGTTCAAGGATACTATTCTCAAATGGAAGTAACCCAACGATTGTTCCCATTGTAATGTCTCCTGCAAAAATATCTTGCCTAATCCCTCCTGCATTAGTAATCGTGATATCAGCATCTGGAAAAGTATAAAACCATGAATCAGTTACTAAATTATACATCTCAACTGATGATTTTAAAATATCATCCGAAGCATAACCTATCACTTCTGATAAAACAAGATCTGTTTCATTCATCCAATAATCGACAACATCTTTAACATCTGAATCAATTATATTCTGATCGTTTTTAAAATAATCAAATACAAAATCCTGAGCTCTATTTTTCGTTACATTATAATTAAAATCAAGCTTAATATAGCCTTTCATATAATCACCTGCCTGTATCAGAACAACCTCATTATATTCTTTTGCAACTACTTGATGACAATGTCCCCCGCCTATTACAATTATTCCATTCGCTCGAGCTACATCAGCTATTTCTTCCATTTCATACTCGCATAAATGACTTATTAAAATTAAAACATCGGCACCTTCAGAGATTGCTTGTGGTGCATAGGTATTTATTGCATCTGTATATGAAGTAAAATTATAATCAGCCACATTTACCGGGGAAGTAGACCATGGCGTGGTAATAGAAGCTAATCCCAATATCCCAATTTTAACACCATCAATGGTTTCAATAATATAGGGTTGAGCAAATGAAGGTATGTTACCGGTAGTTTTTTCTTCAATATTTGCAGCCAGTAAGGGAAACTCTAATTCATTTAACCTTTGATTCAAAACAGACACCGTAAAATCAAATTCATGATTTCCAATGGCAGATGCATCGTACTCCATTTCATTCATTACATCAACCATTGATTCGCCCTGAAACCATGTAGAAGCAGCTGCGCCTGTCCACATATCTCCACCACTTAAAATTAAGTAACTACTGTCATAATCATCAATATCTTTCCATAAACCACTTAATCCTGCAGCACCATCGTATTCACCTATATCTTCAAACCAACCATGTTCATCGTTGGTATATAATATAGTTATATTTATTAAGCTATCATTTGTACTTTCATTATTTGGATTTGTTGACTCTTTCTCACAGGAAACAAATGCTAAACCAATAATAAATAAAAACAAAACCAATAACTTATTATTCATAATACTATTATTTTATGAGTACAAAGTTATTTAATTGTATTGCCAAAGTAAAGTATATAGTAAATATTAAAACGAATTTAACAGCAATATGAACTAGGAATAAACGATTATTAAATTAATAGAATTCAAAACCTGATATTTATATAAAAATAAGCTATCTATAATTTTTAAATATAATCAAACTCAGATTACTTTTGGTTTACATAATTTACTTTCTTTATTTGATTGTAACCCGCACTTCTTACACTCAAATTCGGCATCTATAGTGTGCTTCTTTTTAATTTTGTCGGCTTTACAAAGTTTTTTCGACATTGTATTTAAGTTTAAGATAAAACAGAAAAACATTGAAAATGTTCTAAATAAAACGAAGCAATCCCGATAATTATCGGGAGCTCCACTTGAAAAAATTAACCTTAAACTTTTCACACTATGAACCTGCTTTTTGGTAGGTGGGAAGTGATCTTATATTGAATTGTGTTGAATAGACTTCCCCTTTAACTGATTTAGTAATCTCTTTTTTGGACAACAAACTAAATAAGCAGTTAAAAGGGCCATGGATAGAATAATAAATAAATCAATTAATCCAAAATGAATTTTATACGCATAAACTCCTAGCCAGAATTTTTGTATTAATAATGCTAAGGGACCAGCAACAAAACCAATAATAGCAAGCAAATAAAGGTATGTTTTAGATATTACCAAAGTAATAATATGTATACCAATTCCGAGAATTTTATACAACTCTCTTTCCTTCTTAATTGCAAATTTATTACCGATATAACCTAAACAAACCAACAAAATAATAATGTTTATGAATAAAAAAGTACTGTATATAATATCCTCCCATAACTTATATTGATTTTGGATTCGTTGCTGGAAACTTAATGAATTTTCAAAAACAGAAAGGTTTTCTTCTTTATCATTATTTTTAAAATATGAATATGCCAGGTGTTCCGAACTTAACTGATAAATAATTGCTGGTTCTTTATAATATAGATTCAGGTTTTTCATCTCTTTTACAACACCACATACAACCAGTTCTAAATTATTTTTTGTAAGCAATCTTGTTCCTACTGCATCATAAACACTATAAATTCCAAGTTCTTTAATTGCAGCTTCATTTAAATATATGAGTTGAGCCCTTCCATGATCTAAAAATAAGCTGGTATCTTCAACTATTTTTTCATATTTAAATAAATTGAAATAATTATCCGAGATAAATTGATGCCCAACGCTTGTTAGGTTTCTTTTAAACTCGCTTCTTATTTCAACTTTATTTTTAACTTTAAATCCTGGTAAGCCTGAAGAAAAAACTAAAGAATCAGGTAATATTACTTTACTTTCTTTAGTTTTTAATGTAAATATTTCATTCTTATTAAAGCCTAAGTCAGTATTTAACAATGAGTTTAACTTGTTAACAGATAAAATTACAGCAAACATACCTATTATTGCAAACCCAAGCAGAATGTTTAATACTAATTTATGACTTATATATTTATTAAAGATTTTCATTTATCGTGCTAAACAGTTTTTCAATTAAAACTACAATTCAAAATTATGATACATTAAATCTTATTTCCATTTATTTGTAGTGAACTGTATTATATTAGTACTGAATTGAAATATTTTATTACAAGCATAATGAGCTTTTATTAAAAGACGCACAATATTCTGTTTCGTTACATCCTAAAAACCTTTTTAACATAATTTTAACACTAGGGAATGCAAATTTTACCAATGATCATGTTTAATATTTTTCAACAAGTTTTGTTAATTTAACTTTTTAAATGCTTAAGATTTTTAGAAAATATTCAGTAAAACAATCATTTTTTATATTTTTACCGATTATTAAAATATATAAATGATATGTCAAAGGAATTTAAACCTACAGAATACGTGCTAGAATCAGTAAGAACTGGAAAACAGTTTAAAGATGAAGGTTGGACTTTAACTGCTCCTGGTGAAGATGAACCAACACTTGTTCGAACTATTTATAAGAAAAAGCAGATTGATGTAAAAGATGCATCATATGGATTATACCGATTCGCTGATTGGTTGCCTATTCATAAAACGTTGAAAGGATCATCAGCTCCCGTAACATATAAAAGTACTGAACTGGCAAAACATTTAGGTTTAAGCAATTTATACATAACATTTAGTGGATATTGGCCTGAAAAAGGAGCTAATTTTCCTACATGTTCCTTTAAAGAAACAGAAGCTTATTCTGTTTGCGGTCGTTTATCATCTGAAGAGAAGAAAATTCTAGTAGTTGCTTCAGCGGGAAATACAGCAAGAGCTTTTGCAAGGGTATGTTCCGACAATGACATTCCATTGTTATTATGCGTTCCTGAAGATTACCTTAATGTATTATGGTTTGATAAACCAATAAAGGATAATGTAAAGCTTATAGCAACAAAAAGTGGTAGTGATTATTTTGATGCAATTCATTTATCGAATATAATATGTGAGCTGGAAAACTTCATTCCGGAAGGTGGATCTAAAAATGTTGCTCGTCGTGAAGGAATGGGAACTACTGTATTATCTGCTGTTCATGAAATCGGTAAAATACCAGACTATTATTTTCAGGCTGTAGGAAGCAGTACTGGTGCTGTATCTGCATGGGAAGCAAACCTTCGACTTATTGGTGATGGTAGATTTGGAAATAATAAAATGAAGTTGATGGTTTCTCAGAATGAGCCATTTATAATTTTACAAGATGCTTGGAATGCCGATTCAAGAGATATCCTGCCAATGGATGATGATGAAGCACGTAAAACTGTTGAAACAATTATAGCAAAAGTACTCTCAAATAGAAGACCAACGTATTCAGTTCCTGGTGGATTATATGATGCAATGAAGGATGCAGGGGGTGAAGTTCTTACTGCAACCAACGATGAACTTATTGAAGCAGGTAAATTATTTGAAAAACTGGAAGGAAATGATATACACCCAGCTGCTGCTGTAGCAACAGCGACATTAATAAAAGCAGTTAATGATGGTAAGGTAGAAAAAGATGCTTTAATCATGTTAAATATTACTGGTGGTGGTGAAGAAAAGTTTAAAAGAGAAAATGAACTTATTTACTTAAAACCAAATCATGTTTTTGAAATTAATCCTAAAATGGAATATGTTAAAGAAATTTTAAATCAATTATTCAAATAAAAAAGGAGCTAATGCTCCTTTTAATTTTTAATGCATTTAAATATTTTTTCTCTACTCCCATCTCCTACTGATAATCTTTTTCGTAAATTTTCTTCGATATTGATTCTATAATCAATTTCTTCAACAATAAAACCAGCTTCTTTTAATCTCACTCCAAAATCCAATCCATAAAGTCTTTCTAAGTCTGGTTCACCATAATTTTTAAGTCTTTCTTCTGGTAAAACAATACTAGGATCTTCTAAAGTTTTTGTTCTATTTAAATCCATTAATGACATTAATAAAGCTTTCCCATCATTAGAGAGCACCCTTTTAATTTCGCTTAATGCTTTTTTTTCATCGGGCACATGGCCCAAAACATGGGAGCAAATTATTAAATCAAAATAATTATCCCGAAAGGAAATATCTGTAATATCTATTCTATTTCTGGCAAGCGTTGGATTAATGTCCCCATCGATATATTCAATATCTTGTTTTTTAAATTGATCGAACAAGCATTTCTCCGGAGCAAAATGCAATACTTTCATTGGCTTTTTAAATACATCCGTTTCATTCTTTAAATATTCCATCAACACCCTGGTACGTTCTAATGACATACAATTAGGACACATAGCATTATAACGTGGAATATTTCCTTTGGGTAAGAATTTCTTAAAACTTTTATTACAGCAATTACAATAGAAATTCTCTCCTTTAAGAAACTGAGCTTTTAACTTATTCTTAAAATAAATTATCTGAATCCTTTTTTTTTCAGGTACTAGCTTTTTATAAATAGATTTAATCACTTTTTCATTAAGATTTATGTAAAAGTAATCATTTATTAATCTATTTCATTTTAAAAAGAAAGAAGCGAAGTAAAATATACTTCGCTTCATCACAATTAATCTTCATTTATGTCATATTTTTTTCTTTCGATAAAATCATTATAAGCTTTTTCACCTTCTTCTTGCCAGTAGTCGTCGAAATATCTCCAGTCGCCATACCAATTTTTTCGTTTATATTCTTTATCGTGTTCTTTTTTCCAATGACGCATAAATGTTCTTTTTGACGAATCCCTTGTTGGTCTGTCCTGATTATGACCATGCTTAGCACCGCCAAAAATTAATCTTGCTAAAAATGCAATTCCTACCGCTTGCCAGAATGTTATTGTTATTAATCCAAACAACATTGGCATTAACCAGTTCCAAAGCAACATAATTAAATATCCGAAAATAAATGCAAATGCTGCTGCTCCAATCGCTCCCAGAATAATAAAGCCAATAAAACGTAATACTCTTAAGCCTGGATTTAGATCATGTCTATAAACTCTTTCCATAATTATATTTTTTATTTATTAGTACTCCTTTTCTTTATAAAAATCATCAGGCCTGATAATTTCTTTTAATTTTTTAACTCCTCGATGTTTCCACGACAGGAGTGTCCCTATAGGTATATCTAGTTCGTCCGATAATTCTTCAAATGTATATCCATCAAATTCTGTTGCAATAAATACCATTTGTTGACTCGGACTTAATTTGCTTAGTGCTTTATTTAAAACTCCATAAAACTTAAAATCATCTATTTCATTAATATTTGGTTCATCCAAAACCGCACCTTTATCTGATATGTATTCATTTCCTTTATCATCTGTAAAATGCTCAAAGGGGATTTCATTTAATTTTTTCCTTCTTATATCTGTAATTTTATTTTTAATTGATCTGTAAACATATCCTGCAATGTTCTCCAGTTTATCATCTAAATCCAATTTTGAAAACATATTTACTGCAACATCCTGAACAATATCTTCGGCATTAACATCATAATATTTTTCATTTAAATATCTTCTAACATATGATACCATATTTCGATATTCAGAAGAAATAAATGATTTTAAGCCTTTATGTTCTTTATTTGCATTCATATTATCCTTGACGGGATATTTTTAAATTATTGCAGTTAAGAAAGAAAAATGTTAATATATTGTAACTAGTATCAGTTTTAATCGTCCTATTTATAATTATCGAAAGAATTATACTAAAATACAAATCTTTATCATGATAAAAAATATTATAAAACACAGTATCAGAGCATTAAACAGACAAAAAGGATATGTTCTTATCAATATTATTGGTTTATCTATAGGTATAGCCTGTAGCCTTTTAATATCATTATTTGTTATAAATGAATTAAGTTACGACGAATTCAATATTAAAAAGGATAGAATATTTAGAGTCAATCTGCATGGTAAAATTGGTGGACAAGAAGCTCATGTTTCATCAACTGCTTGCCCAATAGCCCCAACAATGAAAGACGAATTTCCTGAAGTTGAAGATTTCTGTAGAATGAATTTCTGGGGAGAAACCGTTGTAAAATATAACGAACAAAATTTCACGGAGAGTGCTTTTGCACAAGCAGATTCTGCTTTCTTTAAAATATTTTCAATTCCTTTAATAAAAGGTAATGTTGAAACTGTATTAAATGCCCCATATAAGTTAGTAATATCAGAATCTACAGCAAAAAAAATGTTTGGTAATGAAGATCCTATTGATAAAATGATTAAAGTGGGTACTGATACTGCTTTATACAAAATAACAGGTGTTATGAAAGATGTGCCTGATTTGAGCCACTTCCATGTTAATATGTTAGGATCATTTGTTACCAGTCCCAGGGCAAATGACAATCAATGGTTATCAAACAGTTTCTCAACTTATGTATTGTTAAAAGATGGCAATATGGAACAAGCAGTAAATGAGAAGTTTCATCCAATGCTCGTAAAATATGTGGGTCCAGTTGTTGAGCAGTTTTTTGGAATTTCATTTGATGATTTTCTAAATAAAGGAAATGAATATTCACTTAGGCTTCAGAAATTAACTGATATTCATCTTGATCCAAGTATCGAGCATGAAGTAAAACCTGCCAGCGACCCTAAGTTTTTATATATCTTTGGTGGAATCGCTATTTTAATTATTGTTATTGCAGCAATTAATTTCATGAATCTCTCAACTGCGCAGGCAGCAAAAAGAGCTAAAGAAGTAGGAATAAAAAAAGTTAGTGGATCAACAAAAGGAATGCTTATCAGTCAGTTTTTAACTGAATCACTTTTCTTATCTTTTGTATCATTAATAATTGCAATACTTATTATTGAATTAACACTCCCATTCTTTAATTCAATTTTAAACTCAAATTTAGAATTAAACTATATTAAGAATTGGTATACCATACCAGGATTAATAGTAATATCAGTAATTGTCGGTTTTTTAGCAGGAAGCTATCCGGCTTTTTTTCTTTCAAAATTCAAGCCTGTTTCGGTATTAAAAGGAAGCATAAAAGACAGTATGAAAAATGGAAAGCTTAGAAGTATACTGGTTGTTCTTCAATTTGCAATTTCAATCATCTTAATAATTGGAACACTTATCATTTTTAAGCAGATTAACTTTATGCTCAATAAAGATATGGGATTTGATAAAGAACGTTTAATGATAATTAGAAGAGCTTCTGTATTAGAATCAAAAGTAAAAACATTTAAAGAAGAACTACTTAAACTTCCTGGTGTTACAAATGTAAGTGCATCAACTGCAGCTCCGATGCATAATAATAATGGGAATGGCTATACCATGGAAGGCCGCGATCAGGAATCATTCCTGTTGGAAACGAACTGGGTTGATTATGATTACTTTGACACCTATAACATTAAATTAAAAGAAGGTAGATTATTCGATAAAGAACATTCTACAGATAAAGAAGCATGTATTGTTAACTACAGTGCTGTACAAAATTTTGGACTCGAAAATCCTTTTGAAACCCGCTTTAATGTTCCAACAGACGATCCAAATGATAAGCGCTATATGCCAATTATTGGTATTGTTGAAGATTTCCATTTCAGATCTTTGCAAAGCAGAATTGAACCATATATGTTAAGGTTTAAAAATGATGATATTTTATGGGGATATGTAAATGTGCGTTTAGCTAAGGATGCTCCTAAGAATACAGTAAAGAGTATAGAAAATATATGGAAAGATTTTACTTTAAATGAACCCCTGCAATATTTCTTTATGGATGAAGATTTAAATCATATTTATAATGAAGAACAACAAAATGCAAAACTTTCAATTGTTTTTACAATTTTGGCTATTGTTATTGCTTCGCTTGGTTTATTTGGATTAACATCATTTACTGTTGAGCAGAGAACCAAAGAGATTGGTATTCGAAAAGCCATGGGAGCTTCTGTGGGAAATATATTCTACATTATATCAAAAGAAATTATATTATTAGTTGCTATATCAACAGTTATTGCATGGCCTTTAGTTTATTTTGTTGCTACAAACTGGTTACAAAACTATTATTATAAAGTATCTTTAAATGCTTTTGATTTTTTAATTGGATTTATTATCGCTATTGTTATTGCCATTACAACAATAAGTTATAGAACCATTAAAGCGGCAAGATTAAATCCTGCAACTTCACTACGATATGAATAAATAAAGAAAGCGAAGCTAATTAGCTTCGCTTTCTTTATTTATTTATAGGTACTTATTCCTTTAATGTTTCTTCGAGCATTTCAACAGCTGTTTTCACAAAAAAAGCACACTTTTTATTAAATACATCTGCATTTTTTGCTGCTTGCAAATCTTTATCATTATTAAGATCAAAATTAATAAGTGATTTACAATTTATGCTTCCATGTTTTTTGCTAAACTTTTTTGAAAATTCTTGAATCAGTTTGTTGGTTTTTTCAGCAGATTCCTCGTCTCCATCTTGATATTTCCCCCTTAAATAACCTATAACCATAAAGGCTCCGGTTATAGCACCACAGGTACCTTGCAAACGCCCCATTCCACCGCCAAAACCAGATGCAATCCTTACTGCAGTTTGTTCGTCTAATTGAAGAATATCAGCAAATGACGCAATTACTGACTGTGCGCAATTTAATCCTTCAGAATAAAATTTTAGTGCTTTTTCGGGTCTGTTCATTTATCAAGCAAATCTTCTATGTCGTATAACCTGGTTAAATTTCTCAGTAAAAATATTACTGCAATTTACTAAATTATATTTAGGTACAAATGGTTCTGTAAGATCTAACTCCACCCTTGCCTTAGGATTTTTCTCCAAATGTCCAATAACTTTAAGAAAATCTTTTACAACATCAAATTCAATAAAATCAAGATCAAGAGGATCTCTTAAGTTTACCTCTTTACCATTCTTAATACATTTTAGTTTCATAACAAATCGTTTTTCTTCCCAAATTTGCAAATATCGGACCAAAGTAAGACAGGTAAGCTAAATTAAAATTAATCATTTTTTTATAACTACAAAACCTATATTGATCTTTTATCTATTTATATTGATGTTAGTTTTAATTTTTTAGTTGCGTATATCTTTTATTAATTGCATATTTTTTAAACAAAAAAAGAGCCCGAATGTTTTCGGGCTCAACATTAATTACTTTATCTTGTTTACTTTATAGTTAGTTTTTCAGTGATTGTTTTCTCACCCTGTATAATTTTAATGAAATATATTCCTTTCTGTTCTTTTGACAAGTCTATTTCTTTTGAATATGATCCATTAAAGTCTTTTATCTTCTCTTTAAAAATTGTCTTGCCTTCATTATCAACAATCTTAACTACAGTAGTTTCTTTATTTTCTAGTTTAAATTCTAATTTTACTTTTCCTTTAGAATTATAATCAATATTTATATTAACACAATCTGAACTCTTTTTTTCTTTTATTGATAAATTATCTTCTGCTATTTCAGCTTTTATTATTATTTTTCCATCTTCTGTTTTATATTTGGTTATAACAACATTCTCCCCTGATTTTTCCATTTTCTCGTGCAAATCTATAAGCTTTACATGATCATTTTCGTCATCTGCATCCATAATAAGTTCAATGGTTTTGCTCTTTCCTTCTCCTTTTGTTACATATACTTCTGATACAGTTTCTTTAACTCCTTCATCACTTTCACTTATATAAATATTAAATTTACCTTCTTCATTATCTCTCAAAATAATGTCTTTATCCACTTTTATCATTTTAACATCAGAAGAATCAATTGTCCAGGTGTATTTATCATCAGAGTCTACTTTCATTTTTATTTTCTTCGCATCATCACCGATAAAAATCATATCCTTATCACCTGAAGAAACAAATATCTCTTTCGCAACTTTAATAGAATCACCAACAATTGTAAGGTCGCCATCTGAATCAACCCATGTTGCATCAGCATCCAGTTTAACAACAACATGATCATCATCTCCATCAGCAGTTACGGTTACCCACATTTTCTTCTCAGAATCACAGTCTTTGTCCTTGATTTTCATTTTGATTACTTTCATCCCCTCTTTTTTCTCTATATCAACATCTTTTAACAAGCTGTCCAAATTGATATCCCCTTCTTTATCCAATGTATAAAACAAATAATCCTGTGTGTCATCTCCTTCAATTATTGTATCAACTACCGTTTTTTCTCCATTAATTTCCTTAACGAGCTTTAAATGTACTTTTTTTGTTTCTTGTGCATTTAAGATACCTGCAATAACCATTAAAGCTAATGTGATCTTTAAAATTCGTGTTTTCATCTTTCGTATTTGTTAGTTAGTTAATTACTATTTCAAAAAAAATTATATTAACAAAACTACAAGAGATAAATTTCCAATTCAGTTAATGCTTTCTTAAAAACCGTTAAAGAAATGTTAAAGTTTCTGTGTATGATCTTTTTATAATTATCTTTGAACTCATAGAGTTTTAAAAAATGAAAAAATATTTATTACATATTTTAATCGTTATAATGACTATTTCTTTGACTGGGATTGTAATTGTTCAGTTATTCTGGATTCAGAAAGCAATTGAAGTAAAGGAAGCTGAATATGAAGAAAATATACGAGAAGCTCTAGATAATATTGTAACTAAACTGGAACGTAAAAGAGCAGTAATTTATATATCAAAGAATTTAGACAATATAAAAATCCAGAAAGTTGGAGAATCTACAATTCTAAATAAAAAAAGCCTGCTTAAATATTACAGCGAAGATGAAGTAATCGACATTACTGCAGACACAATTAACTTTGAAACTGACAGCAATGTTAAAATGAACATTGTAACAAAAACCACCAATCATTCTGATAATCTCTTGTTTATAGAAGATACATCCAAAAGCAAGCATTTAACTAAAGTAATTCACTCGTCTAAGGATATTACCAATGGTGGAATTATGGTTATTTCAGAAAATGATTCAAATACTTTTACTACAACAAAAGTTACTACAGAACTATATTTTGATGTATTCGAAGACATGATAAATGAGTATGACTCAAAGGATAATCCAATAAAAAAGCAGCTTTATATTGACAAATTAGATACTTTAATCAATAAAGAAATTTTAAATAAAGGATTTGATAAGAGTTATGAATATGCAATAAAAGATACCAAAACAGATTCTACCTTCAAAAAAACCGATGGTTTTAAAAAAGAGTATTTAGCCAGCTCATATAAAGTAAATCTTTTCCCAAAAGCAATAATGGTTAAACCTATTTATTTATACCTCCATTTACCTGGCAAAAACAATTTTATCTATCAATCTTTGTCAACAATGTTGCTAGGTTCTATATTTTTTACATTAATTATCACAATCATATTCTTTATAACTATTAAAATAGCTTTTAGGCAAAAGAAGATTTCTGAAATAAAATCAGATTTCATTAATAACATGACTCATGAGTTTAAAACACCTATAGCAACAATCTCATTAGCTACAGATTCAATTAGAAACCCTAAGGTTATACATGATGAGCAAAAAATAACTCAATATCTGAATATTATAAAGGAAGAAAACAGAAGAATGAATAACCAGGTTGAGAGTGTTTTGCAAATGTCATTGCTTGAAAAGCAAAAATTTAAAATTAATTTATCAGAATTTGATTTACATGAATTAATACAAAAAGCCATTCAAAACATTCAAATTCAGATAAACCAAAGAAATGGAAAACTGAATGTTGCATTGCATGCTGAAAATCCTTTTGCAATGGTTGATGAAACCCATTTTTCAAATGTGATTCATAATCTTTTAGATAATGCCATTAAATATTCCAGGGAGAATGTGAATATTACTTTAACCACTCGAAATCAAAACGGAAGTATAATTATTTCAATTGAAGATCATGGTATTGGAATAAAGAAAGAAGATCTGGTAAGAATATTTGATAAGTTTTATAGAGTTTCAACCGGAAATATACATAATGTTAAAGGCTTTGGTCTAGGACTGAGTTATGTTAAAGCGATTATCAATGAATTTAATGGTACTATAAATGCAGCCAGCGAATATAGCAAAGGCTCAAAGTTCGAAATTATTTTACCAGTAATACCTGTGAACAATGGAAAATAAATTAAATATATTTTTAGTTGAAGATGACAAAAACTTTGGTTCTGTTTTAAAATCATATCTTGAAATAAACGACTTTAATGTATCCTGGATTAAAGATGGAGCAATGGCAGTTGAAGGATTCAAACAGCAAAACTACAGCATATGTATTCTTGATATTATGCTTCCAAATGTGGATGGTTTTAGTATTGCGAAAAAAATAAAAGAACTAAATTCTGAAATTCCAATTATATTTCTAACTGCCAAAACATTAAAAGAAGATATTCTTCAGGGATTTAAAATTGGTGCTGATGATTATATAACTAAGCCTTTTGATTCTGAGGTGCTTTTATATAAAGTAAAAGCAATTATAAAACGCAATAAGCTTTCTAAGGATGACTCAAATATCTTTAAGATTGGAAAATACGAGTTTGATTCTGAATTGCGAATTTTAAGCTATAATGATGATTCAGTAAAACTCTCACCAAAAGAAAGCAATTTATTAAAAATGCTCTGTTTACATAAGAATAAAGTTTTAGACAGAGAAAAAGCCTTAACACAAATTTGGGGCGAAGATGACTATTTTACAGCCAGAAGTATGGATGTATATATTACAAAACTACGAAAGTATTTAAAGAATGACACTTCGATTGAAATTGAAAATATTCACGGAAGTGGTTTTATTCTTAAGATAATGGAATAGAAACATAAAAAGTTGATCCCTTATTCTCTTTTGATTCAACCCAGATTTCCCCTCCCAGCAATTCTACAATATTCTTACATATTGCTAAACCAAGCCCAGCTCCTCGATATAATTTTTTCATATCATCTTCTAATTTAGTAAATCGTTTAAAAATTAATTCTTTCTTCTCTGCAGTTAATCCAATGCCAGTATCTTTAACAAAGAAAGTTATAGTTTCTGGTTCCTTAGTATATTTAATGTCAACATACACATTACCCTCTTCAGTAAATTTCAATGCATTATCAATTAAATTAACCAGTATTTGTTGAACTCTTAAAGGATCGGTAAAAATTGTAATATCTTGTGCATGAACATTAATACTTAATGTATTATTATTAGGTATAAGTGTTTTATTTCCTTTATCATATATTGATTGAATCTTATTGAAAATTTCTCGAACAGTGCATTGTTTCTTTTTAATATTCAATTGACCTGATTCAATTTTGGCAATATCAATAATGTCTTCAATGAGTTTTAATAATGTATCTGAATTTTGATTTATTAAGGTATTTAATTCTTTTTTAGCATCTTCAGTAATTTCAGGATCGCAGAGTAAATCAGAAAAACCTATAATAGCATTCATAGGTGTTCGAATTTCGTGTGACATATTTGCTAAAAATGCCGATTTTAAACGATCGGATTCCTCAGCTTTTTCTTTAGCTAATATTAAATCTGCTGTTCGTTCTTTTACTAATTTTTCCAGGTTATTTCTGTGTTTTTGGAGTTCTTCTTTTTGAGCAAATAATGTTTCATTTGAAATACTCAATTCTTCATTTAATTGCTGTATTTCTTCATTTTGTTCAAATAATTGCTTGTTTTTACTTTCTATTTTTTGATATTGAGTTGAAAGCAATTTATTTGATTTTTGTTTTAACTTATAACTTCTATAAATAAGAAACACTATAACTAACATTAAAACAAAACCCAGCGCAGATGCATGAGTTAATGCAGTTTGTTTTTTACTTCTTTCTTCCTGAATAGCATTTTTCTTTTGCTGCTCTATCTCAATAGCCTGTATTTCTTTCTCATGTTGAGTATTAATTTCGTATGCTGCTAACTTTTTAATGTTTTCTTCATTAATAAGGCTATCACTCATCTGTTTATATATCTTATAATATTCAAGTGATTTCTGGTATTTGCCAGATTGTTCAAATATGGCTGACAAACCTTTTGCTGCTTCACTTTGATACAGGGGACTTCCTATATCTTTAGCAATACTAAACGCCCGCAATAAATAACTTTTACTCTTCTGATACTGCCCTAATTTAAGATATAAATTCCCAATATTATTAGATGATTGGGAAATACCACTAAGGTCCTCATTCATTTCTCGATTCTGTAAACCTTTTTTATAATATTCCAGCGCTTTTTTGAAGTTATGTTGTTTTTCATAAACAATTCCTTTCCCATTATATATCCAGCCAAATATGAAAAAATAATTCGTTTCAATAGCAATTTCTTCACTCATTGCATAATAAGTAAGTGCCATATCCAATTTATCTTGCTTTTCATATATTAAGGCTATATTATTGTATGTATTACAAACACTTCTTTTTTGGTCATTTATTTTATCCGTGATAATGTTTTCTTCATTTATTTTATAACTTTTTTTATAGTATTCAAGCGCTTTATTATAATCTTTCAATTCATAATATATTACACCAATATTATTATAGATATTTGCTAATCTTCTTATTTCTCCTATTTCATCATTTATTCTTAATGCTTGTTTATATGCATCAAGTGCCATGGAATAATTCCCTTTATTAGCATAAATTATACCCATGTTGTTAGAACATATTGCAATATTTAATTTATCACCTAATTCTTCATTAATGTTTAATGACTTTTGGTAATAATCAAGTGAAAGACTATCGTTTCCTTTTAAATTATAATATATACCAATAAGGTTATAACTTTCTGCTTGTCCTTTTTTAAAATCTATTTTTTTAGCTATTTCAATTGCTTTCTTACTATATTCTAGTGATTTTCTCGAATCAGTATAACAATAATCAGATGCAATTTTATTTAATAGATTAACTCTATTTGTATCCTCTTTAGTAGACTGAAGTAAAAGATTCTCAAGACTATCTGTTTTATGAGTTTGCCCTATTACATTATCTACTCCAAGAAGAAATGTCAGAAGAAATAATATACTTAATAAATTGGATTTATACATTTAAAGATTCACGTTAAACTAAAATACATTATTTGTACGTAATTTATTGAATTAATAAATGTTTCACAAATAAGGGTGCAAATATTTGATGATAATAAATTAAAAATGAAATTAATATCATAAATTCATTGATTTATATTTAATTCTTAATTTTATATGAATTATTATGTCATAATAACATAAAACATAACAGATTTAATCACATTTTGGCATAAAAAAATAAAGGAACAAAATTTGACTAGATTAAAGAAATTGAAATTTAATATTATGGATTACAAAACGATTCAAGAAAAACATTTAAATATATCTAATCTTATTTTAAATAATGAAATTCTAACAGCTATAAACCTTCTATTAGAGTTTGCTACAGAAACAAAAAGACAATATCATCATAACAAGATTGAATCAGTTAAGGAAACATATTCAAACATCTTAAAGCACTCATTTACTGGGGTTAATGATCCTGAGCGAGATAATATCTATTTTTTTGTACAAAGAACATTGTTAGAGCTAGCTGATAGCATAAAAGAATGCCTGCTTACTGAAACTTCAGGCCTTAAGATTTATAATTTAAAGTGGTCTATTGAAAGAAACTTTGAAGCAAAAAGTGAAGATACCTTCTCATTAATTAAAAATTTAACTTTTGACAGTGAGCTTGATAAAATTCTTAAAGACAATAAAATTGAAACTTCTGCTACAGGAGAATCTAAAACAATTTCAAGGCAAGAATCATTAAAAAATCTATTTAATTTCTTATGGTTAACAGATCATTATAAAGAAATTGAAATTAAAACGCTCGATACAATTTGTAATTCGAATAAAATTCCGTGGCACGACAAAAGTATTATTGCTAGTGCAATCACTCTCAGTTTAATTAGAGTTTTTGATGTAAATAAGTTCAAAGCACTTCTAAATTTCTATTTATACAAAGAAGAACAAGTGTGGCAGCGTGCATTAGTAGGTTTAGTGCTGGGTTTTTATAAATATGATAAAAGAATCACGCTTTATCCTGATTTAGTAAAAGATTTATCAAATCTATCTAAGCTTGATGAAATTGATAAGGAAATAGAAGCTATTATTATTCAACTATTTAAATCGAAAGATACAGAAAAGATCACCAAGAAGTGGGAAGAAGAAATACTTCCTGAAATGATGAAAATGCAACCTAAGATTGAAGAAAGTCTTGATTTAGAAAACATACTATCTGATAAATTTATAGAAGACAAAAACCCAGACTGGGAAAAAGTATTTGAAGATTCGCCAGACCTTTTTGATAAACTTCAGGATTTTTCCCAAATGCAAATTGAAGGTTCTGATGTATTTATGAGTGCATTTTCAAAACTTAAACATTTCCCTTTCTTTAACGAAGTTAGTAATTGGTTTACTCCATTCTATAAGGAAAACGAATATATAGAAATGATAGTGGAAAAAGAAGATGCAAACTTAAAACCATTTGTTGAACAATTGGAGAAATCTTTCCATATGTGTAATTCTGATAAATATTCATTTTGCCTAAATCTACAGATGATTCCGGAATCGCATAAATCCATGATGATGGAAATGTTTAATGAAGAAATGAAAGGTATTGAAGAAGTTGCTAAAGATGAAAATCTATTTAATGATTTTGCTTCCACAAAGAACATTTTCACACAATATCTACAAGATTTATATCGCTTTTTTAAATTACATCCTAATAATAAAGAGTTCTCGGATATTTTTAATTGGGAATATAAAATCCAGAACTGGAGCATGTTGAATAAGATTGTTACAAATAAACAGGTAACAAGAAATATTTCGGAATTCTTTCTAGAAAATCAACATTATATTCAGGCTGTAGAGCTATTTAAATTTATTGAGAATACAGAAGAAAATAATCTGGAACTATTTGAAAAAATAGGGTATTGTTATCAGCGAATTGGAGACTACAAAAACGCCTTAGATTATTATAAAAAAGCTGAATTATTAGAAGCAAATAAAATCTGGATTACCAAGAAAATTGCACTTTGCTACAGATACTTGAATGAGAATAATAAAGCCCTTGAATATTACAAAGCAGCAGAAAAGCTTGAGCCTGAAAATTTATATATTCAAGCTTATATTGGTCATTCTTTAATGCGACTGAAAAAGTATGATGAAGCATTGAAATATTATTTTAAAGTTGAGTACCTTGCTCCTTCAAATGATAAAATTCAAAGACCCATAGCATGGATTTCACTCATCCTAGGAAAATTTGAAACTGCTATAAATTATTACTCAAAAATTCCGGATATTAATAAAAATGTGATTGATTATACCCACCTTGGTCATAGTTA
>CAZPMA010000032.1:0-30493 GCA_964587535.1 uncultured Bacteroidales bacterium | reverse complement strand
CATGATCTAAAGTTGCACATGATCCACTCCATGAATCAAGACTTGTATGCCATCCGCTCATACCCCATAATAAAACTTTTGCTGTAGTATGACCACTTAAACGAAGTGCACATACTGCATGACCAGCTGTTTGTCCACTATAACATGCTACAACAATTGTTTTGCCCACTGGAGCAACATCCGCTGAATCAATTACATCGGCAAATGCACAGTTAACAGCACCAGGAATATGACCTTCATCATAATGAGTTGCTTGTCTAATATCTAAAACATGATAACTGCTCATATTTCCATTAACGATTGCAGCAGAAACATTCCAATCTGTTAAAATATTATTTAAATCTAAACTATTGTCTACCAAATAAGTTTTTAGGGTTTGGAATTCAGCGTCTGTTTGACGTTCTGGTTTTTCACTGTCTTCATCTTTACATGATGTTAATAAAATAGCAAATGCTGCTAAGAATAAGAATGAGAATTTTAATAAATTTTTCATAGTTGTATAAATTTTTTGATTAGTACTTGTTTTTTGCTTGATTGTTTATCCTCCACAACCACCCGATTCTGGTTGTTTTGCTTGAACTAGTTCGCCTCCTGAAAATCCCATAAAACCTCCTTCAAGGTTATATACATTTTCGAAGCCTAATTTTTGTAATGATTTTGCAGCAAGTGCACCACGCGCACCTACTTTACAATACACAATAATCTTATCGGTTTTAAGAGGCAGATACATGAATTGTTCTTCCCAGAAATATTCATCCAAAATAAGGAACTCCAATTCACCACGTGGAATAGAAAAAGAACCCGGGATATTTCCAGCTTCATATTCTGCAGGTTGTCTTACATCTAATAATAGAAATTCCTCACCATTTTCTATCATAGCTTTTAATGTATCCACCTGCATTATATTAATGTCTGATTTTACAACACTGGCTAATTCGTTTCCATCTTCGTATATTGCTGTACAAGAAGATATTATAACAATAAGCAGTGCTGATATAATTAAATTAAATTTTTTCATCTTTTTTGGTTTTTAATTATTAAAAAGCACTGAATTTTCCTGTACGTTCGTTCCATTTTACAAACAGATACCAAACAAGAATTACGAGCAGAACTATTAAAACAGCCCCTACATAACCTACATAGTCTGGTAAATAATTTTTGAATTGCATATTGTGTGGCATAAGTGCAACAACTTTAGGAACAATGTAATTCTTAGAAATAGGAGAAATCAACAGGAATCCTAAAGCAGACATCCATAATTTCACCTGGCCTTCGCCAACACGCCATAATGTACCTACGGCACATCCTCCGGCTACAGTCATTCCAAGACCGAAAATAAACCCGCCTATTAAACCACGTAACCAGAAATGTCCGAATACCCAGGTCATTTCTCTTGCCCGAACTGACTCATCACCAGCACCGATACCAAAATATTTGATTGCTGTAAATCCGATCAAAGTAATTACTAATCCAGCCATTACTCCAACAGAACCATCGCTTTCACCTGTCATAAAAGGATCTCTGAAAGCTTTTACAATACAAAAACGAGATCTTTGGCAAATTAATCCCATTAATAATCCTGAGATTATAAACCATGCCAATACTCCATTAGTACCAGCTACTTTATAAGCAAGAATAAATGTTCCAATTGAAACAATCCATCCTAACCAGATTTGCCATTTTCCTTTATCTTCAGAAGCAGCTAGAAATGTAAAACTCTTTCCTGAGCTCATACCTGGAAATTTTTCCATTTCCCAGATCAAATATTTTAATGCTAAAATGGTTCCAAAAAACAATCCTATTGTAAAAATAATTGCACCACCCGAAAGAGCAGGCACTCCACTAAAAAATGACCCAATGGTACATCCTAATCCAAGAGTTGCTCCAATAGCCATAAGACCACCACCAATGAATCCTTTTACCAATTCACCTTTAGGAGGAATTCGAATGGCAAATTCTTTTGAGAATAATGCTCCGGCAAATGATCCAAGAATAAGAATAAGGCATAACATACCATATAAACTTGTACTTGTTGGAGCCGCATTTTCAAAAGCAGAAATACCTAAGATTTTAAATACATTTTCACCCCAGTTATTAATACCACCACTTGCACCCCAAGGGCTTTTTACTGCGAATAATAATATATTTAATAATCCTAATGTAACACCACCAACCCATACAGGCCAGTGTTTCCCAAAAAAGGTTTTAAATAACTCCTGGAGTATTCCTGGCTCCTTATTTTGATCAGCCATTTTAACCTCCTACTTTTTTTGAATTAGAAATCTGAAAACACCACCTTCAACTTCACCTTCTTCTAACATTGTGTTTCCTGTTTTTTCGCACCATTTTGGTAAATCAGATTTAGTTCCCGGATCTGTTCCGATCATTTCTAAAACGTCACCTGAGTTTAAACCTTTAATCGCTTTAGCCAATTTCATCATTGGCATTGGGCATGAAAGCCCTTTGCAGTCTAATGTTTCTTTAATTTCCATAATTGTCTGATTTTAGAATAATTACAATTGAGTAAAGATTGTTAATTAAATAACACAATAAAAGTAATTGCTACTGATTTGCCTCCACTAAACCAATTGAGATAGCATAGCTAGAAAACTGATTTAAATCAGTTTTTTTTATGATTTTATATTATATTTGTATCCATAATCCTCTAGAATAGGCAGAAATGGAAAAGTTTTCGGCGTTGAACAGTTGCACAGTAAGCAATGCAAGATGCATTTGCTTCGATATGCTTTCTCAAGAAGAACAAGACCTGATTAATAAAAACTCCATTGATGTTAAATATAAAAAAGGAGAAGTAATTTGTAAACATGGAACATTTGCTTCACATGTTATTTATTTAAAAGAAGGATTAGCCAAAGTATACCTTGAGGGTTTAAATGATTCGTTAATTTTAAAAATAATTACATCCGGAAATTTAATCGGTTTAACTTCAATAATGGATGACAATAATGTTTTTCATTATTCATCGATGGCATATGTTGATTCAAAAGCAAGTTTAATTGATATTAATATTTTCAGACAAGTTGTAAAGAATAATGCCGAATTTGCCAATTCAATCATTAATATCCTTTGCGAAAACTCTTTGCAAACATTTGGCAGATTCTTTTGCTTAACTCATAAGCAACTATATGGCAGAATGGCTGATATACTTTTATGTTTAGCAGAAAGAATATTTAAAGACAATAGTTTTGAATTAAACCTTTCCAGGAAAGAGTTAGCAGAACTTACTGGAATGTCGACAGAAAGCGTTATCAGAATGCTAAAGAAGTTTAAAGACGATGGAATAATAAAATTAGAAGGTAAATCGGTAAATATTGCCAATTATGACTTATTGAGAAAGATAAGTGAGTATGGTTAAAAATGCATTTTTAACCGTTTTTACTGATATCTTTTAGCTTTTTAAGATCAATTACTTCAATCGCTCTTCCTTTTATATCAATAATCTTTTCGTTATAGAAATCTGTTAAAATTCGGGCCACACTTTCAATAGCCATACCTGATAATTCGGCAAGATCTTTTCTGCTTATACTTTTAAAGATTTCGTATTGTTTAAACTCATCTCTGTTTAAATATAACAATGTATTCGCCAACTTACCATTTAATTGTTTAAGGCCTAAGTTTAAGCATTTTGTGAGCATTATATTATAGTTTTTACAATACCAACTGGCTGCTTCTCTTGAGAAATCACAACTTATTGCTATTAGATCTTTTATTTCTTCTCTATCTATGGAACAAAGTTTAGCCTTGGTTAATGCTGCTGCTGAGAAATAGTATGACTCATCGCCATAGAGTGATGTTAAACCTATAAAATCATGTGGTTTTAATAACTTAATAATGATATTTCTATTCGGACCTTCGATATAGACTTTTACTAAACCTTCTATGACATATAATATGTTTGATACTCTTGAGCCTTCTTTAATTATTGTTTCCCCTTTATTATAATTAATATGTGTTTTCTCAGAATTATAAAATTCATCTATCTTTTCAATGTCTTGAATAAAACAGATTTCAGTATGCAGGCAATCATTACAGTTTGTCTTTTCAAGGTATCTATCCATTATTGATCATTTAGGTAAAAATCAATATAAAGATAATAAATTAAAAAGGAGGGATATAAAGTAAAAGAGCAAGAAATTAATTTTCTTGCTCTAAAACATATTCAAAAATCGCTTTAATTAAACATTGTTTTAATTGCTGCATCACCGGCAGCCTTTAATAATGGGTACCCTGCTGGTGAGGCAGTCAACAATGGGTGTGTTCCAATTTGTGATGTTAACAATGAGTTTATATTCATTCGGTTTTGTATAATTATACCTAACAGGTTTGTTAATTCACCAACTGAAGAACCACCAATTACTTCCCCCCCAAGAATCACATTCGATTGTTTACCAACAATCAATTTTATTAATTGCTTTTTCGTTCCGGGAAGCTTGCCAGGATGCTTATCAATACCTTCAAAAACACCAGTTACAATATCAAAACCTTCATCTCTGGCTTGTTTTTCAATTATTCCGGCAACGCCGAAAGCAGTGTCGCCAATCATGGTTGAAAATATTGATATTGTGCCACTAAATGTTTTTATCACCGATAAATTAAACAAGTTAATTCCTGCAGTTCGCGCTTCAGCACAAGCCGTAGAAGCCAGCATTGTACAAGAAGGTTTCCTGGTAATAAAGTCTCTTTTTTCGGCACAATCGCCTATAGCAAAAATATCGGGATCCTCTGTTCTCATATATTCATCAACCTTAATACATCCCTTTTCGCTTACACTTAAGCCTGCATCTTTTGCCAGACCTGTATTTGGTGCATATCCTATTGATAAAACAACCGCATCTGCTTCAACCTTACTACCATCTTCTAAAATTATTCTATTTACTTTTTTATCGCCACTAAGTTCTTTTATTCCTATTCCGGTTAATATATTTACTCCACCTTCTTTTAAAACAGCTTCTGCTCTTTCAGATATTTCCTCATCAAAACACAAGCCCAAAACATTGGGTAGTTTTTCAATCAAAGTAATTTCTTTCCCAGCTTTTTTTAATTCATCAGATAATTCAACACCAATAAAGCCCGCGCCAACAACCACAACGTTTTTGCATTCTTTAAGTTTTTCGCTCATAAGATCTAAATAATTCTTATCCTTGGGGACTGTGAATACATTTTCTAAATCAGCTCCTTTTAACCATGTTGGAATCGAAGGAGTAGAACCTGTTGCAATTACTAACTTATGATAGCTTATCTTTTCGCCATTTTTTAAAGTACAGAATTTTTCATTTCTGTTGATTGATGTAACTTCACCAATTTGTAAATCAATATCTGATTTCTCAAACATTTGATCAGAAGGCAGAATATTTTCATTGGTGCCATTAACTGTAGAAAATGTATAAGGTATTCCGCATGGGATTAATGTTTTTTCTTCTTTTCTAATAACCGTAAACCTCTTGTCAGGATAAACCCTTTTCCCCGTTGTAGCAGCTACAAGTCCGGCAGCACTGCTACCAATAATCAAAACATCCGTCTTTTTCATAAGTATATATTTTATCTAGTTAGTATAATTTTGTTCTGAAAAGTTTTTTAATTCAGAATTGTACTGAACACTTTTTGTTGAATTCTGAAACATTTTAGTTAATAGTTCTTCCTCTTTATTTGTTTTCTTAAGCATATAGTAAAAAACATTTGTTAATGATTCATTCATTTCGTTTTCAACCGACAACAAATTATATAGTTTTATTAAACAATTATCGAAATGCAGTTCTATTTTAAGGATGTCATGCATAGTAATAATGGAATTCATTTCCAGATCATCAAAACAATCAGAAATTTGCTGCGACAATTTTTTATAGGGTACATTTAACCAACTGTCCATAATTTTGGCAATCTTGGCGTGTTTTTCAAGATAATTTTCTCTAGACTTCTCGTGTTTATATAAATCATACAATAATGATTTAATTTCACTCATCTCAATCTTTTCATAAAGTCCCAGGTATAACTCTGACAATTGTTTATGATATGATTGAATTTGCTTAATAATATCACTTTTCTTTTTATACATTTTGTTTAATTTTTAAATCATTATACATTTAATAAAAACCTAATTAAATAAATAGAACAACTTTAAAACCACAGTATAAAGTTACACACCTTCAGTCATTTAAAATACAATTGTGAACATAAGCTCATCAATTGATAAATTGAGATTTATCAAGATATTTCTTGCTTTAAGCCGAAAAACAATTTGATGTATGGATGTTTTAAACTAATCTGTTCTTATCAAGTCAAAACTTATTGAATGCATCTTGTTAAAAGATATTGTATATATTTGTAATATTCTTAATTACCTTTTTTAATGGAGTTAATAAAGCGATATAATAAATTATTTTTTATACTATTATTTCCTGCAGTTTGCTGGTTGTTTTTTAATGCAATCTATTACAGGCATTATCACCAAATGTCTTCGGGAATAATCATATCGCATGCTCACCCTTATGATAAAGGATGTGCATCGGCGCCTTATGCTTCACACGAACATTCTGAAGATGAGTTCTTATTATATGACATTATTTCTCACACGGCTCTTTTATTTATTATCTCGATTTTTCTAACTCTAGCCTTATTTAAGACCCTATTAAAGCAATTTTATTTCAATAAAACTGTAAGTTTATATTATTCTTCGTTTTATTTAACTCCACTTTACAGAGGACCCCCTTTTTACATTTAGTTAATAAATTTATTCTTTGAAATTTAGAGTTCTACTCTAAATCAGTAATTACAATTTTATAGTTTATATTAACTAATAAGTAACATTATTATATTCATGAAACTAAAAATATTTCTGGTACTGATATTCTTTATTGGTTTTATCAGTATTAATGCACAGGAAACAGAAAATCAGGTTCTAACAAACAAGATTGATTCTTTACAAAATCAATTAAATAATTTAGAACTAAAAATTGAAAAAAAGGAAAAAGACGAAAAGATGAAAGCGCTGTTAGCAAAGGCTAAACAGTTATCAAGTCAGGAAAAAAAGGAAAATGATGATATTTCAAAAAAATTTCATAGTGGTATTCGTCAACAGCAAGGATTAAATCCAAACTTAAGTGTTGCAGGAGATTTTTTCGCTTCATACAGTTCTGCTGACAATGAAATTTTAAATGAATCAAGCGAATTTTCGTATGGGAATAATAACTTTTTCATGCGTGAACTTGAACTTGGCTTTGCAGCTCCATTAGATCCTTTTACAAGAGGAAAAGCTTTTGTTAGCCTTACTCAGGAAGGAATTTCACTAGAAGAAGCTTATATGGAATTACTTAATCTGCCATTACATATGAATCTAAAAGCAGGTATCTTTAAAGCAGAATATGGTTTGCTAAATAGATATCATCCGCATGCATTACCCCAATTTGATAAACCAAAAGCTCTAATGTATCAGTTCGGCGAACCAGGAATTGGAGGCGCAGGTATGGCAGCTAACTTTCTTCTTCCTTTTCCGATCTTAGCACATGCAACAAGTATTGATTTTTCAGTTGTTAATGGAGGAAACGGAATGTCATTTACTACAGAAAGAAGTATGAACTTATTGTATGTAGGACATTTTAAGAATTATTATGATATTAATGAAAATAGTTATTTTGAATTTACACTAAGTGGTGTTAGAGGTTATTCTGATAGTGCCGGCAAATATAACTCTCATATTGGAGATCTTGGTTTACATTACAAATGGTCACCGGTAGGCAGATCAAAATATAGAACCTTTGACTGGAAAACAGAATTTATTTATGGATATCATGAAGGGCCAATTAAAGATATAGAAACTATTGGTTTTTACTCATCTGTTCAAAATAAACTTAATGCACGTTTTTGGATTGGAGCTCGCATTGGATACACAGAACTTCCATATGATAATTCTGAACACGAAACAGATTATGCTTTCTGTATAGATTTTTGGCAAAGTGAGTTTGTGTTTTTCCGTTTTCAATATCAATATAACGACAGACACATTAAAAATATGCTAGGTGCTTTAGGAGAATTACCTAGCGATCATGTATTTACAGTACATGTCTCGTGGGCAATGGGGCCACATAAACATGAAGCGTATTAAAATAAAGAAACAAAAAATAAAGGATATGAAAAATTTAAAAGCACTAATTATTGCATTAATAGTTATAGTAAACTATTCATTTGCAGGCGATGGAAAATTAAATATAATTTGCTCCTTCTCTGATTATGCTACAATTGTTGAAGCTATTGCAAAAGACAAAGCAATAGTAAAATATATAGCATCTGGCGAACAAGATCCACACTTTGTTGCACCAAAACCAAGTTATGCAATGATGTTAAACAAAGCAGATATGTGGGTAACAACCGGTTTAGATCTTGAAGTTTGGTCAACAACTTTAATTGATAAAGCAAGAAATAAAAAGATTGTTGATGGTGCAATAGGTTTTGTTGGGGTTTCAGATGGAGTTAAAATATTGCAAAAAGTGGAAAAAGGAGACAGAACAGAAGGTGATGTTCATTTAATGGGAAATCCACACATAAATACAAGTCCTGTTAACTGGAAAATTATTGCAAAAAACATAACTATTGGTTTAAAAAAGGTTGACCCTGCAAATGCTGCTTTCTATGAAAAAAACAGGGATGAATTTATAAAAAGAGTTGATATGGCTCTTTTTGGAGAAGAATTAGTTACAATTTTTGGTGGTGAAATGCTAACAGAAATGCTCCTAAATCATACCTTATTTGAATTTTTAGAAAGTGAATATGAAGGACAAAAATTAGTTGATCTGCTTGGAGGTTGGTTAAAAGAAACTCAATCTTTCCGTGGTAAAAAAATAATTGCTTATCATAAAAACTGGGCTTATTTTGCAGATGTGTTTGGATTAAATATTATTGGATTTATTGAGCCCAAGCCAGGCATTCCGCCATCAGCAAAACATGTTCAATACATGACTAATCTAATTAAGGAACAAAATATTACTTTAATGCTTGTTGCCAGCTATTTTGAAAAAAAATCACCACAAATGATTGAATCAAAAACTGGAGTTAAAGCTGTTTATCTTCCTTTGTTTTCAAAGAGTATTGAAGGAGTAAACGACAATTTTGACTTAATGGATTACTGGATTAAACAAGTAAAATCAAATATAAAATAAACAATGATTGACAATTTAATCTTTTTAGGGCCCGCTATTACAGCATGTGTAATTCTTGCTGGTATTTTAAGTTATTTTGGCAATCATATCTTAACAAGAGGAATAATCTTTATTGATATTGCCATTGCGCAAATTGCTGCTTTAGGAACAATGATAGGAATTTTACTTGGATTTGCTGAAGAATCAACCGCTGTTCAGGTTATATCTTATTCATTTACAATACTCATTATTGTTTTCTTTGTAATAATGAGATCGCGGAAAACAGTAATATCGCAGGAAGCAATAATTGGTATTATATATTGTGTTGCCTTAGGTCTGGCATTATTACTTGCCGAAAGTATTCCAGGAGGATCAAACTATATAACAAAAACAATTACAGGAAATATTCTTTGGGTAACCTGGGATCAGGTTCTAATTACTTTTCTGATTGTACTAATTGTTGGTATAATACATTCGTTCTATGCAAAAAGTTTTATTGAAATATCGGAAGCTATCAGAGATAAAAAACCAATGCAATCGTACAAAATAAAAGAACTTATATTCTTTATCACTTTTGGTTTTGTTATTGTTAAAGCAGTGTTCATTCAAGGTATTTTTTTAGTATTTATCTTGTTAATTGCTCCTGCTGCTATAGCCAGATTATTTACTGCTGATTGGAGAAAACGTTTTATCTGGAGCTGGGTGCTTGGAATATTAGGATCTGTATTGGGAATATATATATCTTATACATTTAATGTATCTAACGGACCTTCAATTGTTTGTTTGCTTGGATTTTTTGTATTTCTAGCAGCTTTTATAAAAATCTTTCAAAAAGTTCAAGATAAAAAACTTATTGGAAACTTAGTTAGTAACTTAAAAAAATCGGAAAAATGACAATAATAGAATTTATGTTAGCTCCATTAGCCGCTTGCATACTGTTAATCATTATTAATGTATATTTTGGAATACATGTTTTAAAACGAGAGATTATTTTTATAGATATTGCATTAGCACAAATTGCAGCATTTGGCACTGCTGTTGCTGTAGTGATTGATCATATGATGCATACTGGTATGGGCCATGAGCATTCGGAACATTCTTTATTGGCTTATGCTTTAGCATTATCGTTTATTATTTTTTCAGCTCTAATATTCTCGTTTCTGAAGAATAAGAAAATAAGTATCCCACTGGAAGCTATAATTGGTATTTCGTATGCTGTTGCAACAACTGCCGCTGTAATTATTTTAGACAAAGCTGCTGGTGGTGATGTTCACATACACGATATGTTAGTTGGCTCAATTCTTTGGGTATCGTGGAACCAGGTGCTGAAATTGTTAGGTGTTGTAGCTTTAGTTAGTCTGGTACATATTATTTTTAGAAAAAAGTTTACACAACTTTCAGATAATTTCCACAATCATGAGCATAAGATGAAAAATACATTTCTATGGGATTTTTTATTTTATCTGACATTTGGAATTGTAATTATTGAAGCTGTTAATATTAGTGGCATCCTTACTGTTTTTGCATTCTTAATCTTACCTGCTTCATTTTCAGCATTATTTAGTAATAATTGGACTCATAGAATTATTATCGGTGTAGTATTAGGTGCGGTTGTTTCTGTATTTGGTTTATACTTTTCGTGGAATATGGATGTGCCTGTAGCACCACTCATAATCATTAGTATGGGTGCATTTTTATTATTAGGAGCAATTGCTAAAAAACTAATAAATCTAAAAAAACAATAAACTTAAGGGTCATCAAACGATGACCTTTTTTATTCTTGTGCTTTCGAAAAATGCATTTGTACCATCCGCCACTTTTCATTTCTTTTTTCAAGCACTCCTGTCCATCTCGTATTTTCCCAACTCGCCGGTTTTCCATCCCATGTATTTAAATCATTTAACATACAATAAAACCAGGCAAGCTGACCATTGCCAGAAAAATTTATGTGCATATCCCAGGTTTCAAACCCAACATGTTGGAAGCGCTCGTTTAACCAAAAACTTTCTGCTTGCTTAAATTGATTTATTCCAACTACCACATTATTATTTGGATGAACCTCGAGGTAATTTTCATCATCAGCAATAATAGAATAAAGAAGTGATGTGTCTTTGTTTTTTATCCAAGCAATGGTGTTTTCTATTGTTTCTTCAACAATTAATTTTTCATTACTATAATCAAGCTGTTTGCTTTTTTGTTTAGAACAGGAAATAAGAATAATGAAAATAATTAAAATTGCATTTATTGACTTCATCTTTTATAAATATTATTTTTATTCTTTCAATTTATCATTTTAGATTTGAAATTCCTAAATACAAATTTAAAACAGAATTATATTTAAACTTTACACCAAAAAGTTTGTCTTATGCACGGGAAATATTTATAAACAAAATTCAAATAATAAAAAAATTCATGACGGTAAGTAATAAAAAAATTACAAAACGCATCATCTCAGTCTTGCTGGTTGTTGTGATATTAGGTATCATTTTTTATCCCAAAATTAAACCGATGTTTATTAAAGTAAATGACGGTGAACATATTGCTGTCAAAATAAATCGGGGAAGAGGTGGTGGCGAACCACTTTTTGCCAGTGGATATTTGATTTTACCTACTAAAATGAATGAACTGGTTTACAGTACCGGTTCTTTAATTCCTGATGAAGAAGTTGATTTATCTTTCGAAACTTCCGGAAAAGTGATTGGGATTTATTTCCATGAAGGAAGAAGAGTAAAAAAGGGTGAATTGTTAGCAAAAATAAATGATAAACCTTTACAGGCCCAGTTATTAAAATTGCTAGCCCAACAAAAACTTACACAAGAGCGTGAGTTTCGGCAGCGTCAGTTGCTCGACCGAGATGCCATAAGTCAGGAAAGTTACGATCAGGTTTCTACAGAGCTGCAATCTATTGAAGCAGATATTATGTTAGTGAAAGCACGCATAGCCGAAACTGAATTAATAGCACCTTTTGATGGTACCGTTGGTTTACGAATGATAAGTGAAGGTGCATTTGCTACAACTCAAACCAAAATTGTACGCCTGGTTAAAACAAGTCCGCTCAAAATCGAATTCTCGATACCGGAACGTTATTCAGGTGAAATTGCTCCCGGGTTTCCAATTTCTTTTGCAATTGATGGAGTTTCAAAAGAATTTAGGGCAGAAGTTTATGCTGTTGATCCGAAAGTAGAAGTAGACACCAGAACGATTAAAGTACGTGCAATTTATCCAAACCATAACGAAGAACTAAAACCTGGTCGTTTTGCCAGTGTGCGAGCACGCTTATCACAAATTGAAAATACAGTGGCAGTTCCTACTCAGGCAATTATTCCTGAAATGGAAGGTGAAAAGGTTTTTGTTTATAACAATGGTAAAGCACAAGAGGTAAAAGTTACCTTAGGACTAAGAACAGAATCGCATGTTCAAATTACAAAAGGTCTATCATTTGGTGATACGGTGCTTACTACAGCCATATTGCAATTGCGACATAATATGCCTGTACAATTAGATACACTGGTTACCAATAAACCCGATTTAAAAGATTAGTTATGAGTTTATCGTCAGTAAGTATTAAAAGGCCTGTGCTGGCTACCGTATTTTCGTTGGTTATCTTATTGTTTGGAGCCATCGGGATGACTTATCTTGGGGTGCGTGAGTTTCCAAGTGTCGACCCTCCTATTATATCTGTTAGTACATCTTATCCAGGAGCAAACTCTGATGTAATTGAAACACAGATTACAGAGCCATTGGAACAATCCATTAATGGTATCCCGGGAATCAGAACTTTAACCAGTCAGAGTAGGCAGGGGAGTAGCAGAATTACCGTCGAATTTGAGCTTAGTGTAGATATGGAAACAGCTGCTAATGATGTGCGCGATAAAGTTTCACAAGCTCAACGGAGATTACCACGAGACTGTGATCCACCAACGGTTTCAAAAGCAGATGCGGATGCAAGCCCCATAATGATGATTGCTGTTAAAAGTGCACAACGATCATTATTGGAGATTTCTGAAATTGCAGATCTTACTTTTAAGGAACAGTTGCAAACAATATCAGGTGTAAGTGCAGTTATCATTTGGGGCGAAAAGCGATATGCAATGCGGATCTGGCTTGATCCTGCAAAGCTTGCAGGTTACCAGTTAACCCCGCTCGATGTGCGAAATGCCATTTTAAGAGAGAATGTTGAACTGCCGGCAGGAAGCATTGAAGGTACTACAACAGAGCTTACCATTCGTGCATTGGGATTGATGACCACTCCTCAAGAATTTAATAGTTTGATTGTTAGGCAAGTCGGTGATCAGATTGTGCGAATCAGCGATATTGGGCGTGCAGAACTGGGCCCCGAAGATCTGCGTGGTATAATGAAAATGAATGGGGTTCCAATGATTGCAACTGCAATTATTCCGCAACCGGGTGCAAATCACATTGAAATTGTAGATGAGATTTATGAAAGACTTGAATACATTAAGAAAGACCTTCCCGATGATGTACAGTACGAAATTGGTTTTGATAGTACGAAATATATACGTTCATCCATTAAGGAAGTTAAAAACACTATATTTCTGGCTTTCTTCTTAGTTGTAATCATCATCTTTTTCTTTTTACGCGACTGGCGTACAACCATCATCCCAATTCTGGTTATTCCTGTTTCCTTAATTGGTTCTTTTTTTATCATGTATCTGGCCGGTTTTTCTATTAATGTATTGACTCTTTTGGCCATTGTACTATCTATCGGACTGGTGGTGGATGATGCCATTGTTATGATGGAGAATATTTATGTGAAAATTGAGCAGGGAATGACTCCTCTCGAGGCAGGAATGAAAGGTTCAAATGAAATTTTCTTTGCCATTATTTCTACCACAATTACCCTGGTGGCGGTTTTCATTCCCATTGTATTTTTGGAGGGAATGACCGGAAGGTTGTTTCGGGAATTTAGTATCGTAATTGCCGGAGCCGTTGCCATATCATCCTTTGTTGCGCTAACATTAACACCCATGCTTTCTACAAAGCTTTTAAAAACGCGTCATAAAAGGAGTAAAGCTTATAATTATACCGAGAAGTTTTTTATTGCACTAAATGACCTCTATAAAACTTCCCTTGAAACTTTTCTAAGCAAGAAATATTTATCGATTGTTATTCTTGTAATTACTGGTATTCTTATTGTTCTTTTATGGATAAATATACCTGCAGAAATGGCTCCATTGGAGGACCGATCGCAGATGAATATTAGCATTACATCTCAGGAAGGAGCAACCTATGATTATAACTTAAAATACATTGAAAATGTAACCAACCTGGTTGAGAATACTATTCCTGAATACGATAAAGTAATTGGTATGATCTGGGGCAGTGGAGGAGGATTTGTACGAATTTCTTTATTGGAACCATCTGAAAGAGAACGATCGCAGCAAGAAATAGCCAACGAACTGGCAGCTAAATTAAGAAAGATGACACAAGCCAGGGCAAATGTCATTCAACAATCTACATTTGGAGGACGCAGGGCAGGATTACCTATTCAGTATGTGTTACAAGCCCCAAGCATCGAAAAGTTGAGAGAAATTTTGCCTGCTTTTATGGCTGAGGTAAATGATAATTCAACCTTTGTAATGGCTGATGTAAATCTGAAGTTTACGAAACCAGAGTTGCAGATCATCATAAACAGAGATAAAGCAAATTTACTGGGTGTTTCTACACAGAATATAGGTCAAACCTTACAGCTTGCCCTAAGTGGACAGCGGTTTGGTTATTTTATTATGAATGGTAAACAGTATCAGATACTGGGAGAGATAGCAAGAGAGAATCGAAATAAACCTCTTGATTTAAAATCCTTGTATGTACGAAATAATCATGGCCAAATGGTGCAATTGGATAATTTTGTGAGCTTGCAGGAATCTACGGCTCCTCCACAATTGTATCGTTACAACCGCTTTGTAGCAGCAACCGTTTATTCAGGTTTAGCTGAAGGAAAAACCATTAGCCAGGGAATTGAAGAAATGGATAAGATAGCTGCAAAAGTATTGGATGACTCATTTAGAACAGCACTGGCAGGTGACTCAAAGGATTTTAAGGAAAGTTCATCCAGTCTTATGTTTGCTTTCTTGTTGGCAATTGTATTGATATTCCTGGTGCTGTCTGCTCAGTTCGAGAGTTTCAAAGATCCGATCATTGTAATGATGTCGGTACCTTTAGCTTTAACCGGTGCGCTTTTGTTTATGTGGTATTTTAATGTTACCATGAATATTTTTAGTCAGATCGGACTTATCATGTTAATTGGTCTGGTTTCGAAAAACGGGATTTTAATCGTTGAGTTTGCTAATCAGAGGAAGAAAATGGGTATGAACAAGTTCGATGCCATACGTTTTGCTTCGGCAGCCAGGTTCAGACCAATTCTTATGACCAGTTTATCAACCATACTGGGAGTTATGCCTTTGGCGCTGGGCTGGGGCGAAGGCGCACAAAGCCGTGTGGCAATGGGTATTGCCGTTGTTGGTGGCCTAACTATTTCTACCTTCTTAACTTTGTATGTGGTTCCTGCAATTTACCTGTTTATTGCAAGTGAATCAAAGAATATTAACCATGAAAATAATAATGCTGTTCATGCAGAAATCAATGAAAAGAATTAAAATTGTTATACTGGGGCTTATATTACTGTTATCAAATAAGATCATAGCCCAGGAAGTATATGATTTAGGTCGGTGTATCGAAACCGGCTTAGAACGAAATTTTGCATTAAAGGTGGTTCGTAACAACGAGGAAATTACCAAAAACAATTTCACAATGGGTAATGCAGGTATGTTGCCAACATTGAACTTAAGCAGCAGATATGGCGGAACCATAAATAATACCACCCAAAATTATGCCGATACGTCAATATCAAGCAGTGGTGTTCATAATAGTTTTGGTTCGGCATCATTAAACATGGGAATGACTATTTTTAGAGGTTTTCAGGTAAAAAACACCTACAATAAACTTGGTCAACAAGCTGATTTAAGTAATTTAAACACCCAAATGTCGATAGAAAACCTGGTAGCACAAATTGTTTCAGAATATCATTACTATATCCAGCAACTCACGTTATTTAATAATTTGGCCTATGCTGTATCTTTATCAAGGGAGCGTGTGCGAATTGACGAAGAACGGTATTTACTTGGAAGTGCATCCAAAGTAGAATTTTTACAGTCAATGGTTTACTTAAATGCTGATAGTTCAAGATTAGCTAGACAAATGGAAGTGCTTCATAATTCTCAGGTAAGATTAAATGAGTTAATGGCAAATGACAACCTGGATCAGGATATTATTCTTGCAGATAGTTTGATAAAGATACAGGAAAGCCTTGTTCTTGAAGATTTGCTCGAAAAAACGTTCACTTTAAATACTAGTCTTGCCATTGCATCCAAAAATCAAACCATATCAGAAATTGATTATAAAATCATACAATCGCGATCATATCCATATTTGAGTATGTCGGCAGGTTATGCTTACAATTATAATCAGTACGAAACAGGCTTATTAAATAATCAGCATGTAAATGGTGTTAATTATGCGCTAACCCTTGGGTTCGATATTTTCGACGGTTTTAATCGTAAACGAGAAAAGGAAAATGCAATGATTGCCATTGAGAATAAGAAGATTCAATATGAAGAAATTGAGCAACAAGTAAGAGCTGATTTATTGACCATTTATTATGCTTATGAGAATAATTTACGTTTATTGCGTCTTGAAGAACAGAACCTGGATGTAGCGCGCGAAAATCTTGAAATAGCAATGGAAAGGTATAAGTTGGGAAGCTTATCAGGAATTGAATTGCGCGAAGTTCAGAAAAGTTTACTGGATGCGGAAGAACGGCTGATTTCGGTTAAGTATATGACAAAACTTGCTGAAATTTCTTTACGCCAGATCTCGGGTAGCATTATGGATTATATGTAGTTAGAAGTGTAAAACATTGAGAGTAAAGGCTTATCTGTCAGGTTTATAAATCAAGAATAATTATAATAATCTCATAAAAAAGGAATGACAGTAATGTTCATTCCTTTTCCTTTTTAAAATACCAAATATCGTTTATATATTTAGTTTAAAACTATAGTGTCTTTTGTTTATTAAAAAATCTACAATATAGACTTTATTCATTTGTCCTATAAAATATTTGTTCTTAGAACCTCCTGTTATTTTTTCATTCAGTATTAATTCTCCAGTTAACGAATATAATTTTATAATTCCTGTTTGATCAGTTGAAAATTGATCGGTAAAATCGATCATTATATATCCATCATATGAATAAATAAAAATTCCATATCTTTTTAATTCATCAATACTAGTCTGAATATGATAAACTATTTTCAAACTATTTGAAGCTGTATTATAATTACCTGACAAATCTGTAACTTGATTTTCACTAATAATAATATCTATTTCTCCTTGAGATATTGCATCAATTGTAGCAACAAAGTCAACACTGTCTGAAGTAGATAGATTACTAACCGCACCGTTGGTTACACTAATTTTAGAATTACTGAAACCACGAATCATTTCCGAAAAGTTTACATAAGTATCAAAATCAGCTGTGCCTGTTGTATCATTTTCTGCTGATAGAATTACTGATGGTTCTTCAGTGTCTTCCGTAGTAAAATTCCAGTAATCCTTTGATGTAATTCCTGCAAAAGCATTTCCGGAAACTCCGCTAAATGCATTCTCATCAATTAAAATATAATATTCAGTTTCACTTTCCAGTTCATTTACAGGATTAATAGTAATAACTGATGTTTCATTACCTGAAATTGAGCCTGTTGTTACCTCAATTTCTTCAAATTCACTGTCGTCAGCTGATCTCATTATAAAAATACTTCCGGTATTAATGTTTACATTTTCATTAAAATATATATTCAAATTCTGATTTACATCTATATTCAATGAATCATTACGAGGATTTAAATCAATAATTCTGACGGCAACTTTCCTGGCTTTATAATTATGAAGTATACTATCTAATTGGTTGTCCAGAAAATTTTGAAATTCAGAAGAACTACCATCAATACTTAAAGATGTTCCATTATTTCTATGCGGAATTGCTGCCATTAAAGGAGTTACATCTGCCGCTTTTGTTGTTGATACGGTAATGTAAATAATACTGTCACCTGCATCTTCAACCATATTGTTTAAAGAATCTGTAGAACTGTTAAAACTTGTTCCATCTAAATTTAACTTATTTCCAGCATCTTGTAAACCATCTGAAAACAAGAATATAATTTTTTTTATGTAAGGTGAATTATAATTTGATAACTTATTTTTAGCATTTAACAAACCTTCACCCAATGCAGTTGAACCTTCCGGAGTTCTCAGTGATAAATCATCACTAAAAATGGAAGCGGTTGTAGGTGGTTGAAAAGGATGTGAAATTTTAATAAAGTTATTTGGGAAATTAGTTGGATTTGGTTGTATTACATTTGAATTATAATAAGTAAGACCTATTGAATCTGGGACTTGCCTAATATAAGATAATCTGTGAACTAATGCATTTACTCCATCTTTTAATATATCAAATTTTGAATTTGATGTTCCTTCTATAATAGAATCCATACTTTCTGATATATCAAGTACTAGAACAACTTGCAGAGTGTCTCTAACTATGTTCGCTCTAAAGGTTTGCTGATCAATTATGCCAAGTGAGTTGTTTTTAGTCCAATATGTAAATTCTACATAATGATCATATTCTGGTATGTTATTCCATCCTCTTGTTACAAATAATCGTATCTGATTAAAAACTTGAAAAGAATCTAATTCAAATTCTAATGTATCAGGATGCGGTATAATACTATGCAAAATAAAAGTATCAATTCCATGCAATAATGGAATAGTATAGTAAAATGGTTTGTTAAATCTTGCTGTTGGTTTTAGCTTAATATAACTGCATAAATTACCCGTTACACCAATACACCCCTCTGGCACTTTTATAGTTCCTTCAGGATAGTCATTTAAATCACGACTTATTATTTGTTGTGCACTTAAATTGATATTGGAAAAAACAACAAAAATTAGCAGCGTATATCTTATTAAGGAATTTAGTCTTTCCTTTTTCATAAGGCATTAGTTTTGAATTTTTGTATAATATATACTGTTATCCAATGTTAGTTTTACCAGATATATTCCTTGTTGATTATTCAAATATGTTTTGAAACGAGAATTATTTTCAAGTCTTTCTTTTTTAATTAAAGATCCGTTAATAGAATATATTTCAATATCTCCTGATTTAAAACTTTGTAAGTTTGGGTTTTTAAGATCAACGATAACAAACCCGTCATTTGCATAAATTGAAATGCCAGCTTTTTCAATCATCTCAACATTAGTTGGGACAGAATAAGCTATAGTAAATTCATCTGCTGCCGTATTTAAATTACCGGCATTATCAGTTGCCACACCCGAGTTAATATTTATGGAAACTAATCCTTCTGACAACGGTATAATCTCAGATGCAAATTCAATACTGTCTGTTGTTGTAAGATTATGAACAGAACCATTTATAACATCAATTTCATTAATATAAAAACCATTAATTTCTTCACTAAATTCAATTGTAATTTCAAATGGATTTGAGCTTGTTGGATCGCTTTCCAAAGTTGAAATACTAACATCTGGTGATGTAATATCTTCTGTAGAAAAATTCCAAAAAGTATCAGAATAAATCCCTTCAACAGTTATATCGGCATTGTTTTTAAAAGCGTTTCCGTCAATTAAAACATAGTATTCAGTATTGCTTTCAAAGTAGTTGTCTGGGTTGATTGTAATAACAGACGTTCCATTACCACTAACTAATCCAGAGTTTACATTGATAGACTCTAATTCAGAATCATCTAATCTTCTCTTTATGTTTATAAATCCTGAGTTAACATTTACGGGTTCATCATAAGTAATTATTAAGTTTCTATCTACAGCTACATTTAAGCTGTCATCAAAAGGAGATAAATCAATCATTCTTGTTTCTACTTCTTGTGGAATTCCTTTTAGCAGATTATCAAAGTAATTCTGAAAAAAATAGTGAAACTCATTATCTTCAGGAATTCCTGTTGTGGCATTTAGAAAACTGGCTTCACTTGCTTGTGCTATACTTTTTAAAACCACAGGAATCGAAGATGAAGATCCCATTCCTACAGTATAATAACGTATGCTATCAATTGCATTTACAGATTCATCATTTAAAAGTTCACCGTTATATAGTTTATTCCCATCTAATTTATGAACGAAAGGTTCCTTATCTTGAAATCCATCAGTAAATAAAATTACAACTTTTGTGGCATCATTTTTTTGCAATTTTTGTTTCGCTAATAAAAGAGCATTTCCCATTGCTGCTGAACCCTGAAGTGTTTGGTTCTGCATATCTGCATTAATTATTTCGGATGATTTTAAATTTGAAGGTGTAAAATCATCTGGAGTAATTGCAATAAAAACACTATCAATGGGACTTCCAGGCATAACGGTGTCTTCAGAATAATAAATAACAGAAATGGAATCACCTTCCTGATAATATTTTTCGAATTCATCAGTAAACTGATTTACCGAATTTTTTAAAACATTCCATCGAGTATCTGTTCCACCAGGAACAACTTCGCTCATACTGTTTGAAACATCAAGTGCAAGAACTAAACTTAGTGGATTTCTGTATATAGGTATTATATAATCTTGTTCATCATTACTAGCATTGTTATTATTAATAACATTTACAGAAATTTCTAAATATGGTTGTAAACACCCAGACTGACAAATTGATGAACCTAACATTGTAATAGTCCCATCAGCAGAAAAATTTATTTCTCCCGAAGAACAACCACAGACATTAATTATAATAAATGTTAAATCTGTTCTATCAAGTTCATTTACTAATGGAATCTGAAAGGTATAATCTTCATCTGGTAGTGCTGGTGCTAATTTAATAATACAGTCAGGATCTGTAGGATCGGTATTGCAAATGCCAGGCACTTGGCCTTCCGGATAGTCCAAAGGGTTTCTGCTAATAATATTTTGGGCACATATGCTCCTTGAAAGAAAAAAGATAAGTATAAATAATTTTAATGCGGTTCTCATAGTATATGTTTTTTTGTGAAATTAAGAAAAATTATTGCTTCCTAACTAAAAACAACGAATTATAGTTTTAAGAAGGCTTTAATAATCTTAATATTAAACTTATAATTTGTCTGAAGATATATCTAAAAAGTGACCAATATTTAGTATACTTGTGTAATCTAAAGTATACATCAAAAATGTTGAAAGTTGTAATTGTTGAAGACAATGTTCTTACCGCTGAATTAATTTCCGGCATTTTAGAAACATGTTGCCCACAAGTTGAAATAAAAGGTGTTGCTCATACTGTTGTTTCTGCAATTGAAGTTATTAAAGAAAAGTCTCCAGATATAGTTCTTTTTGATATTAACCTGCCAAAAGGAACCAGTTTTGACATTTTAAATCAATTAGATCATGTTAATTTTAAGATCATATTTGTCACATCTTATGATAAATATGCAATTAAAGCAATAAAATTAAGTGCTTTGGATTATTTACTTAAACCTGTAAATCCACAAGAATTAACACAAGCAATTGAAAAGGCAGAAGAAATCATTTCAAATGAAAATATAAGAATTCAAATCAATGCACTAAAAAACAACTTTGATAATAAGAAAAAAGAATTTGAAAAGGTTGTTTTGAAAACTCAAGAAAGTGTTTATCTGATAAACATAAAAGATATTATCAGGTGTGAAAGTGGAGGATCATATACTTTTTTCTACTTAAATAGTGGGAAAAAAATTACTGTATCCAAATTACTAAAAGAATATGATGAATTACTTCATGAGCAAGGGTTTGTTAGAGTGCATCAGTCTCATTTAATAAATATAAATTACATTGAAAGATTTGACCGAAAAGATGGTGGTTTATTAATAATGCAAGACGGAACAAAAGTTCCCGTTTCTTATAGAAAAAAAGATGAGCTTTTCGAAATATTTGATAATATCTAGAACTTTATTAAATGGCAAAAATATTCCTTTTGTTTTTCCTTTTTCCTGTTTCAAATACCTTATTTACCCAAATAAATTATACGAATAATTGCTTGTATTATATACTAGGAATAATCTTTCTTGTTTTAACTCTGATCATCTTATTAATAATAAATAAGAAAACAAACAGACTCCTTAAACTAAAAGACAAAAAAATAAATTCGCAGAAAGAACTCATACGCACAAATGGTGATTTATTATTACAACACACACAAGAACTTTTAACACGCAATGCACAAAAGGATAAATTCTATTCCGTTATATCACATGATTTAAGAGGATTTGTTAGCACAATAAAAGGATTTGCAGATTTAATTACGTTGAATAAAAATAATCTCCCTGAAGGCCAAATAGAAAAATATATTTCATTGATTTCTAAAACATCTGATTCAACCATGGAGCTCCTTAATAATTTACTGGAATGGAGTAGATCACAACAGGGTAAATTAATGTATAATCCTGAAAAAGTTAATCTTTATACTCTTGTAAAAGATGTACTGTATTTTCTTGCCCCATTGGTTGAGAAAAAAATGATAAAAGCAAGTAATAAGGTTAATCGAAACATTTTAGTATTAGGCGATAAAGGAATGCTATTTTCAATTTTAAGAAATTTAATTACTAACGCCATAAAATTTACCTACCCTGAAGGTGAAATAATTATCGACACAGAAGATCAAACGGATAGATATATAATACATGTAAAAGATTATGGAGTAGGAATAGATAAGATAGATATTCCAAAGCTTTTTATTAAAGAAAAAATATATTCTACCCTAGGTACAAACGATGAACCTGGATCAGGTATTGGACTTCAAATATGTAAAGAATTTATAGAGTTACATGATCAAGAAATAGGAGTAACAAGTTCTCTTGGAGAAGGGAGTGATTTTTGGTTCTCATTAAACAAATACAAAGACTAAAATTCTTATACGTTGTATATCATACAATACCCCGTAAACATTAGTACCTTTATTAACCTTCGGCACATAATGTGCTATTTTTCTGGTGTTTGGGTGAATTAAATTATCTTTTCAGCAAATATAAATTTATTCCCTACGAATATAAATCTTATGTATAATTCTGTTCAAAAAAGATTAATTTGAACCCAAGTTAATGGAATTATTATATACAAAAGAAATACCTAAAATTTATTTAAAAAACCATGGGCTAATTGCCCATTACTAAACTATTTATTAAACCTAAAATTTACACAATGAAACGAATTTTTATTATTATGTCAGCAGCAGCACTAATGCTTGTTGCTTGTGACAAAGAGGAGAATGTAGTAAACACTCTGAATGAACCTAAAGACGAGCTGATTGTAGCAGATCAAAGCGTAATTATTGAAGGTCAGTATGTTGTTGTTTTAAACGATGGCTCGTTTAAATCTTCTGCAACAAGTTACAGCGAAAAAGTAAAAGAAGTTAAACTTTTTGCTGAATCCATATTAAATACTAAGTCTGCACAGTACCAAATTAGAAATGCTTATGCAGAGGCTATCAAAGGTTTTAGCGTTAATATGTCTGAAGAAGATGCTTTAAATCTTGAGAAAGATTCTAGAGTTAAATATGTATTGCCTGACAGAATGTTTATCAGAGGACGTGGTCCTGGAAATAATACAGGTGATGATCCTGTACAAGAAGATCAAGTTGTTCCTTACGGAATTGCTCGTGTAGGTTATGGCAATGGTGTTGGTAAAACTGCATGGATCATTGATACTGGTGTTGATGTAGACCATCCAGACTTAACTGTTGATGCATCTAGAGGTTACGACTTTATTAACGGCGATGCTTTAGCTGATGACGACAACGGTCATGGCACTCATTGTGCAGGTACAGTTGCCGGTATTGATAATGAAATTGGTGTTGTTGGTGTTGCTGCCGGAGCTACAATTGTTCCGGTAAAAGTACTTGACAAAAGAGGTAGTGGTGCTTATTCAGTTATTATAGCAGGCGTTGACTTCGTTGCTGCAAATGCAAGTGCTGGAGATGCTGCAAACATGAGCTTAGGTGGTGGTGTTTACCAGGCAATTGATGATGCTGTTTATGCCGCTTCTCAACATGGTATTTTCTTTGCGTTAGCCGCTGGTAACGAAAGTGATGATGCAAACAATCACTCACCCGCAAGAGTTAATGGTACTTACATTTGGACAGTCTCTGCTATGGATCAAAATGATTATTTTGCTTCATTCTCAAACTATGGTAATCCACCAGTAGATTACTGTGAACCTGGAGTATACATTTACTCTTGTGCACCAGGTGGTGGATATGCTACAATGAGTGGTACTTCAATGGCTGCTCCTCACATGTGTGGAATTTTACTTATGACCAATGGAAATCCCGTAACAGACGGTTATGTTAATGGTGATCCTGACGGAAACCCCGATCCAATAGGTACAATTTAAAGATTGATTTAATAGTTGTAAAAGCTGTCAAGTTATTTTGGCAGCTTTTTTATTATGTCTGAGTATATTATATAACATTGATTGTTATCTAATTTATAGATACATTTGAATAATTATCATAAAATATGTTTCGGTTAATCGCATTAATTATTTCTATTGTGCTGCAATTAATTGCTGTGGCAGTAGCTTTGCGATTAACAAAAATTACCAAATATAAAATTTCCTGGATTCTAATTTCTTTCGGCTTTGTATTTATGGCCGTTCGCAGATTTATTGACCTGATACAATTCCTAAAACAAAAACCTGTTGATGAACTCAATCTTTTAAATGATTGGATTGCAGTTTTAATTTCAATTCTTATATCCTTAGGTGTTATTATAATTCCTGAAATTTTTAGCTATATTAAAAAAGAAGAACAAGCCAGGTCGGTGGCAGAAAAAAAAGTGCTTGGAGCAATCTTAAAAACAGAAGAAAAAGAACGAAAAAGATTTGCAAACGATTTGCATGATGGTCTTGGACCTTTACTATCTACAATTAAATTATCCTTAAGTGCGTTGATTAAAACCGAACAAGACCAATCCAAACTGAATATTATCAAAAACGCAGAAAAAGTTACCGAAGAAGCAATAACGAGCATCAAGGAAATTTCATCTAACATTAGCCCTCATATTTTAAAAAATTATGGATTAGTAAGTGCAATCAAAAAATTTTCCGATAAAATTGTTGACTCCGGAATTTTAACAATTGATTTTCAATCAAACATGAGAGAACTAAGGTTTGAAACAAACCTGGAAATTTTAATTTATAGAAGTGTCTGTGAGTTAATTAATAACACGATTAAACATGCACAGGCTGAAAACGTCAATATAAATTTAACTTATAATCATAATAATAATATTTTAGATATTCTTTATGATGATGATGGAATCGGATGTAATATTGATGAAATTTTAAATGGAAATACTATAGGAATGGGTTTGCAGAACATAGTTTCCAGAATTTCTTCTGTAAACGGCTTTATAAATATTGAAAGTAAAATAGACAATGGATTTCATACGTATATTAGCATAAAAACTGACATAATAAACGAAAATGCATAAAGTTTTTTTAGTTGATGATCATACTCTATTTCGAAATGGATTAAAGCTTTTAATCGATAATTCAAAAGTTGCAAAAGTTGTTGCTGAAGCATCAAGCGGAGTTGATTTTCTAGATCAAATAAATAAATATCAGGACACCATCATCTTTATGGATATACAAATGCCTAAAATGAATGGTATAGAAGCTACAAAAATAGCACTTGAGAAATATCCCCACTTAAAAATTATAGCACTTACCATGTTTGGTGAAGATGAGTATTATTACCAAATGATAGAATCGGGAGTAAAAGGATTTTTATTAAAAAACACGGATATTGATGAAGTTCTTGAAGCGATTGAAACAGTGGCAAAAGGTGAAAATTGTTTTTCAAAGGAATTATTGTATAGTATTATTAAAAACCTTTCACAAACAAAATCATCCGACTTTAACGACCCTAATCTTTCCGATCGGGAAATTGAAATACTTCAACTGATTTGTGAAGGACTATCTAACCAGGATATTGCAGATAAACTATTTATTAGTAAACGAACCGTAGATAAACACCGGTCTAATATTCTGGAAAAAACCGGCAGTAATAATACTGCCAGTTTAGTGATGTATTCCATTAAAAAAGGAATTATAAAAATGTAAAAAGGGACTTTAAATGTCCCTTCTAAATTATTCCCCTGAATTAAATAATTCAGGTGTAAAGGTTAACTGAACCCACATAAAATATTGAATTTTTTCAGGATTATCTGAAACTCCCTGAACAATCTCCATTGTTTCGGATGCCTTAAAGATTGACAAACCAATTCTTAAATCTGCTGGAATTTCTGGTTTATATTTATACATAATATCTAACTCGTTTCCCAGTTCCTTATCAAGATCTTTACTTAAATCTTCAGGCTTAGCAATTTTCCTGTGAGTTGTCAAATAATGATATGCAATACTTACATTATTCTTTTTGTTAAAATTGATGTTTGCTTTTCCATACCAATCTACTATGCCAGCATCCCAGGTTCCTTTTGCTAAATCATTGAAATAATCCATCTCTCCTAAAAAGCGGTGTCGACCTCCGTATAAAACATCAAATGAATAATCTGTATTTTTATTAAGCCTTAAATCATTCCCACTTATTATATCTATACCAGGACCAAAACTAATCTTTTCTGATAATTTATATATTCCTCTTAATGATAATAAATACGCATTTACTTTTTGATCATTTGCATTTTTTCCGAATTGATGAAATGCGGAACCCTCAAGTTCAAATTTTTCATTCTTGATTTTAAAATAGGGTCCATATGTTACCATATTATATACTCTTTCGGTTGTGTCGCTTTCTTTATTTCCTGACAAAATCCCCGTAAAGCTTAGCATAGATTTTTGCCCCAGTTTCTTACTTAAATAAATAAAATCAATATACTTGAATTTATCTGGAGTATATAAATTACCTGTCTTATTTTCTGCTTCATTATTTAACGATAAACCAAGATCAATTCTATAATTCGAATTATCATAATTAAATAGTATAGCATCATATGCCAGTCCGGTTTGCCCCCAGTTGCGTGCTGATAGTAATCGCTGATCATCATAAGCCCACTGCTGCCTTCCAATTTTAATGCTGGAATAATTGTCAAATTTGAACTTAAACCACGCATCAAATAGCTCAATGCTGGCATCATCACCTTTTACTGATGTTGAATTATATACCCGTTCATCTCCCCACACACGTACATCCTGACCAATAATACTCATGCTGTATTTCTCGTTATTATAAGCAAAGCCCAAACGGGTTCTTTGTGAAATAAAATAAGCCGATATATCATCCTCAGCAAATAAGGATTTATATCCATTTCTTAATTCTGTTCTTGGTCGAATTTCAGTATTTACTGTAAACTGTGCATTTAAAGACATAGAAATAGCAACAACTAATATAGTTGCAAAAAACACTTTTTTCATAACTGTTTATTATCTAATTATTTAACTATAGGTTCCTTTAATATACGATTTTGTTATTGGGTTCTGTGGATTTTCAAATATCTGTTTTGCGGGTCCGTGTTCAATAATTTCACCTAAATACATAAATATTACGTAATCGGCAACCCGCCTGGCCTGTCTTAAAATATGAGTTACCATAACAATGGTATAACGCTGTTTAAGTTTTAAAAACAACTCTTCGATCTCACGACTGGAAACCGGATCAAGTGCTGAAGTGGGTTCGTCGGCGAGAATTATATCGGGATCTACAGATAAACCACGTGCCAAACACAAACGCTGTTGTTGCCCGATGGATAAGGCAGATGCAGGATCTTTTAATCGATCTTTTACTTCTTCCCACAAACTAACCTGGCGTAAATAATATTCTACTCGTTTGTTTAAATACCTCTTCTTTCGACGACCACTAATACGTAAACCATAGGTAATATTATCATAAATACTCATTGGCAATGGGAAAGGGCTTTGAGCCAACAAACCCATCTTTTTTCTTAATTCAGTTACCTGGGTTTTAATATTTAGAATATCCTCACCACTATTAAAAATTTTTCCTTGTGTCTTTACTTCCGGATACAAATCTGTTAAGCGGTTTAAGCTTTTCAAAAGAGTAGTTTTACCACAACCTGAAGGTCCTAGGATAACTGTTAGCTTCTTTTCAGGAATCTTAACATTGATGTCTTTTAAGATATGCTTATTGCCAATGTATAAATTAAGATTCTCAATATTTATTTTTGATCCGTTAATCATAGCTATTTAATTTTATTTTTTTGATATCTGATTGAAAATGCTCGTGATGAAATACTTATTATTAGTACTATTGCTGTTAAAATAACCGCTGATGCATACGCTCTGTTTTGAACTTCAGGGATTGGAGAGCTAAGTTGAAAAAATACTGAAAGTGGCAATGTTGCAGTTGGTTGTGAAAGTGATGTGGGAATATAATCGGTATAACCTGCGGTAAATAATACAGCAGCAGCATCACCAATGGCTCTTCCAAAAGCTAATAATACTGCTGTAATTAATCCGGGGATACATTGTTTTAGTACTACTCTGAAAGCAATTTCTGATCGTGTTGATCCTAATGAAAATGCTGATTCAATTAATCCCCTGGGTACAGTTTTTAGAACTTCATCCATGGATCGTACCATAATAGGAATTATAAATAAAGTAACTGTAATAATCCCTGCTAATAAGGATGTTCTTAGTCCTAAAAACACCATTAAAGTAAAACCAAATGCTCCATAAACAATGGATGGTACTCCCCATAATAAGTCGAGAAAAAAACGAATTGTATTTACTACTCTTTGTTGTTTCATTTTATGAATATTCATAAAAAGAGCTAGTGGCAAACTAACAATCAAAGCAAGAATTGTTGCTCCTATTGAAAGATAAAGCGATCCGATTATTGCATTTAAAATTCCTCCTTCTTTCCCAAAATAAAATCCACCCTTTGGTGTTTGAGAAATCATACTCCAAGACAAAGAAGGGACCCCTTTATACAGAATACTAATAATAATAGCAAGCAAGGCAGTTACAATGATTGCTGTTGATAAGATCATTATAAAACGAAAAAAGATCTCTTCACTTTTCTTTAATATATTCCTGTTAATTCTAAACTTTTTTTTCATAATGTGTTATCATATATCTTGATCCAATATTGAAAATGGTTACAACCAAAAATAAAATTAGGGCTGCTAACATTAAGGCAGAATCATACATAGGAATTGATAGCATCTCGCCATAATTATTTGCTATTAATGATGGTAAAGGGTATCCAGCCTGAAATATCCCCTTTGGAATTTGTACCACATTTCCCACCACCATTAAAACAGCAATCGTTTCTCCAAAAGCCCTTGAAATTCCTAATCCAAAAGATGAAATTATACCCGGAAAAGCTTTTCTGGTTAACACCTTCTTTATTGTTTCCCATTTTGTAGCACCTAAGGATAAAGATGCTTCAGACAGCTCCTGGGGGATAGTTCTGTATATTTCTATAAGGATATTTAGAATGAACGGAATAATCATGATTGCTAAAACAATGGCTCCGGAAAGTATACTATATCCTGAAGTTTGAATATTTAACCATCCTGCCACTTTCGAAACAAATGGTACAATTATAATTATTCCCCATACACCATATATAACGGATGGGATTCCTGCCAAAATATCAATAACAGGATGCATTATTTTTAAAACAAGATTTTTAGTATATTGTGTCAAATAAATTGCAGCAAATAAGCATATTGGAGCAGCTATTAAAACGGATAAAACAGTAACCCATAAAGAGCTAATAATAAAAGGAAGAAATCCAAATTTTCCTGACAATGGTTTCCACACACTTGAAAAAAGCAGATCGCTAACAGACACATTTTCAAATAATAAATAGGATTTATACACCAACCCGGCTAATAATACAAATGGCATTGCTATTATAAAAAAATAGCAAATTTTCATCCATATATTTGTAAGTTTCTCCCTTAAACTTCTGCGCACATCAAATGTTGAAATTACTAATGCTCTCATTTTAAAAACCCCCTTTTCGCTTTTTAAAACCGGCAGATGCAGGATGCTCACCAAAAAATATCATAACATCTGCCGAAAACCAAAGATTGGATGCTAATGAATTTATTAATCCTTCAATTTTATTAATTCTGTAGATAGTTTTTCTTCAGACAACTGAACGTATCCGCCTTCATTAACACACGCCTGACCATTGGTTATTATCCACTTAAGAAATTCAATTACACCAGCTTGGTCAGCGCATCGACAACCTCCCCCTCGACTTCCTTCTTGTCGAGCTCAAGCTCCGGATCCGGGACGTCCTTGGCCTT
>CAZPMA010000031.1:0-30935 GCA_964587535.1 uncultured Bacteroidales bacterium | reverse complement strand
TGGCAACTCAAAACCCAATCGAACAAGAAGGTACTTATCCATTGCCTGAAGCACAAGTCGACCGTTTTATGCTTAAAGTGGTGGTTGATTACCCAAAATTAGAAGAAGAAAAATTAATTGTTCGTGAAAATATAGCTAAAGAGTTTCCAAAAGCAAATACAATATTAAAACCTGAAAACATTATAAATGCACGTAATGTTGTTAAGGATGTGTATATCGATGAAAAAATAGAAAGATATATTCTGGATATTGTTTTTGCCACAAGATTTCCTGAAAAATATGGCTTGGAGAAATTTGCCACAATGATTAATTACGGTGGATCACCACGTGCAAGTATTAACCTGGCAATGGCTTCTAAAGCTTATGCGTTTATTAAACGTCGCGGTTATGTTATTCCTGAAGATGTTCGTGCTGTTTGTCACGATGTATTGCGACATAGAATAGGATTAACATACGAAGCAGAAGCTGAAAATATTACAAGCGAGGATATTATAACGGAAATCTTAAACACAATAGAAGTTCCATAAAGTTATATATCAATTTGTAATGAAAAATATAATTGTACTTCTGTTAATAGTCATATCGAGCTTAAACGTTCTTGGACAAAGCTTTGTAGGGTCTCATAAGTTAGAGATTAAAAAAGAGATGAAAGAAAAACACCTGGACTTCTATTTTGCTAAGGAAGTTATGGGCAAAAGTAGTTTCATCAAATTTGAAGATTATGATGATTTACGAACACTATTATTTGTATTAGATGATGATGGTTATTGTAAATATCAAATGTTAATGTGTGATTATAGTTTGCTTAGAAGCACAATAAAGCACTTAAATGATACTTATGAATACAAAGAAGATTTAATCTGGTATGATTATGTTTCTGGAAAAGATGATTATATCATAAAGATTAAAAAAGAAGAATGGTATTTTTCTGTTATTACGCGGAAGCTCGAAAAGAAAGAATGAGTAGTACGAACCAATAAAATAAATTTGGTGTGGAAGCTTCAGAACTATTAAAAAAAGTACGAAAAATTGAGATTAAGACAAGGGGCTTATCAAAGAATATATTCGCAGGTGAATATCACAGTGCATTTAAAGGTCGCGGTATGGCTTTTAGCGAAGTGCGCGAATATCAATACGGAGATGATATCCGAAATATCGACTGGAATGTAACAGCCCGATTTAATCATCCATATATTAAAATTTACGAAGAAGAACGTGAGCTTACCGTAATGTTACTTGTTGATGTTAGTAATTCACGTGTTTTTGGTACTCAATCACAGCTTAAAAAGAATTTAATAACTGAAATATCCGCTGTTTTATCCTTTTCTGCTATTCAGAATAATGATAAGATCGGGGTTATCTTGTTTAGTGATAAGGTAGAAAAATTTATTCCTCCTAAAAAGGGAAGAACACATATTCTTAGAATTATAAGAGAACTAATTGAGTTTAATCCACAAAATCAGGGTACAAATATTTCAGAAGCATTGCGTTATTTAACAAATGCGATTAAGAAAAGAAGTACAGCATTTATAATCTCAGACTTTATCGATGATGATAAAAATGGTAATCCAAAATTTGATGAAGCAATTCGAATCGCTAATAGAAAACATGATTTAATAGGATTAAAAATTTATGATAAGCGTGAAAAAGAATTGCCTTCAGTAGGTATTGTTCGAATGAAAGATGCTGAAACCGGAGAATTTGCCTGGGTCGATACTACAAGTCATGCTTTGCGAAGAAATTATGCTAACTGGTATATAAATATGGATGCTTCAGTAAATGAGACTTTGGTTAAGGCTGGAGTTGATTTTGTATCAATAGCAACAGACCAAGATTATGTAAAACCTTTAATCAATCTTTTTAAGAAAAGATAATTGAATTGATTATGCAGATAAACGATAAAAAATATTATATATATATTATAATACTAGGAATTATACTAGGATATAATTTTTCTGCAGCTGCCCAGGATATTAAGGTAGATGCAAAAATTGATACAACAGAATTTCTTATTGGCGATCAGGTTGGAATAGAATTATCCGTTAAGCAACTTATTGGAGATTTTGTTGGCATACCAATATTTGATCAGGAAATGAACAAGGAAATTGAAGTTCTTGAACAATCTGAGAATGATACTACATTAATCGAAACGGGTCATTACTTAATAAAAAAGAGAGTGTTGATAACCGTTTTTGATTCAGGTTATTATGCTTTGCCACCAATTCCTTTTTTATATTATACGGATACTATAAAAACAGATCCTATTATTTTTAAAGTGGCAACAATACCAGTTGATACTTCAAAAGCAATTAAAGATATTAAAATGCCATATGGAGCTCCTTTAAGTGTTGCTGAAGTACTGCCCTGGGCTGGTGGTGGATTGGGATTGGCTGCAATTATCTTAGTCGTTTTATATATTATACGTAAATTAAAAAGAAAAGAACCGATTTTAAGAAGAATAAAACCAAAAGAACCGGCGCATATTATTGCTTATAGGGATTTAGAAAAACTAAAAGAGAAAAAGCTTTGGCAAAAAGATCTTATCAAAGATTATTATACTGAGTTAACGGATATTCTTAGACTTTATCTATGGAATAGATATAGCATAAGAACACTTGAGAGAACAAGCGAAGAAATTTTAGAATCTGTTAAGGAATCTGAATTTAAGGATGAACTGGCATATAATGAATTGAAGGACATATTTTATATTTCTGATCTGGTAAAATTTGCAAAATTTAAACCTTTAGTAAATGATCATGAAGAATGTATGAAAAATACCTATGATATTGTTGATAGAACTAAATTGATTGTTGAAGAGAATTCAGAGAACGGAACTGAAATAGCACAAAGAGAAGATAATAAAGAGAACAAAAAAGTATTACAAGAAGAAACGTATAATTAATTATCGTTTAGTTGGTTAAATATGATTGTTATGAGTAATATAACATTTGCAAATCCGAACTTATTATACCTATTATTACTAATAGTACCTATCATTGTGTGGTATATATTAAACCACAAAAAAACGCATGCAAGTATACAAGTATCTACCATTAAGGGGATAGGTAAAAATCACATAACATATAAGCATATATTACGACATGTAGTTTTTGGATTTAGAGTCTTAGTGGTGGCATTATTGATAATTGCCATTGGCAGGCCTCAGTCTACATTAAATTGGAAGAATGAAGAATCGGAAGGAATAGATATTGTTTTAGCTCTTGATATATCAAGTAGTATGCTTGCTCGTGATTTTAAACCTGACAGAATTGAAGCTGCAAAAGATTTAGCAATTCAGTTTATTGCTGGCAGAAAACATGACAGAATAGGATTGGTAGTATACAGCGGAGAAAGCTTTACTCAGTGCCCACTTACAACAGACTATTCGGTAATTATTAACCTGTTTAAAGATATAAAAGTTGGAATTATTGAAGATGGAACTGCTATTGGTATGGGTTTAGCAACTGCAGTAAATAGGTTAAAAGATAGCGATGCTATAAGTAAGGTAATAATTTTACTATCTGATGGTGTAAATAATCAAGGGGCTATTTCTCCGGCTACAGCTGCTGATTTAGCACAAACTTTTGGAATCAGAGTTTATACTATAGGAGTTGGTTCTATGGGTAATGCTCCATATCCGTTTCAAACACCTTTTGGCACACAGATAAAAAATATTCCTGTTGAGATAGATGAAGATATTTTAAAAGATATTGCATTCAAAACTGGTGGAGAGTATTTCAGGGCAACTGACAATGAGAAATTAAAGCAAATTTATGAACAAATAGATCAGCTTGAAAAATCAAAAATAGAAGTAAAAGAATTTAGTCAGAAAGACGAAGAGTTTTTAGGCTTTGTAATTCTTGCTGCTCTGCTGCTTTTAACTGATATGATCTTGAGAAATACTTTGCTAAGGCAAATACCATAAAGTGTTTAAGATTTTAGATTACAAATTGAAAAATAATATATGTGATTTGAAATCTGGAATCGTATTTGAAATTTAAAATTTGAAATTGAATTATGTTTAGATTTGGGAATCCGGAATATTTATATTTATTATTAATAGTGCCAGTATTAATATTTTTGTTTTTACTCGCACAATATTATAAAAAGAAAGCTTTATCCAAATTTGGTGATATGAGTGTAATAGAGCAGTTAATGCCTTTTGTCTCAAAAAGTAAGCCTGTTCTTAAATTTACATTTTTAACCATTGCCATTGTTAGTATAATATTTGCATTGGCTGATCCACAGTTTGGCTCTAAACTAGAGAAAGTAAAACGCAAAGGAGCAGAAATAATTATTGCATTGGATGTTTCGAATAGTATGTTAGCCGAAGATATTAAACCAAACAGATTAGAACGTGCTAAACAAGCTATTTCGAAGTTAATTGACAATATGGAGAATGATCGAATTGGTTTGATAGTTTTTGCTGGAGACTCATATATTCAGGTTCCTGTTACTTCTGATTTTAGTGCTGCTAAAATGTTTTTATCATCAATAAATACCAATATAGTTTCAAAACAAGGTACAGCAATAGGTTCTGCTATTGATTTAGCAATGAATTCATTTACCCCGGAAACAGAAATGGAAAAAGCCCTAATTGTTATAACGGATGGCGAAAATCATGAAGATGATGCAGTAAAAGCCGCTGAATTAGCAAATGAAAAGGGTATTACAGTTCATTCAATAGGAATGGGTAGTCCACAGGGAGCGCCAATTCCTTTACAAAAAGGTTATGGTCAAACAATATTTCAAAAAGATAATGATGGAAATACTGTGATAAGTAAATTAGATCAAGGAATGCTTCAAAAAATTTCTTCTGCAGGCGGAGGAATATTTATCCGTGCAAATAATACTCAAACAGGTTTAAATAAACTTTTTGAGAGAATAAATAAAATGGAAAAGAAAGAAATGGAAGAGAGAATCTATACTGATTTTGAGCATCGTTTTCAATACCTGTTAGCTATCGCTCTATTTTTTATATTATTGGATATATTTATTCCTGAAAGAAAAGCTAAGTGGTCTAAGAATTTTAATATATTTAAAATGAATGCATAGTTATGAGATGGTTTAAAGTTATATTGATATTTTTAATGGTTTTATCAACTGTCAATATTTTTGCACAGAAAGAACGTAAATATATTAGACAGGGAAACAGAGATTTCGATAATTCTAATTTTGCTGAATCTGAAATTGAATATCGAAAAGCAGCAGATGTAGAAAAAACTAAATCCCATAAAACGATTTTTAATGTCGGGGATGCATTATATAAGCAGGAAAAATACGAAGATGCAATAAGTCAGTTTAATGAAATTGCAGATTTGGATTTAAGTAAAGATGAAAAGGCTAAAATCTATCATAATATCGGTAACTCATTTTTAAAGAGTCAAAAATATAAGGAAAGTATTGAAGCATATAAAAATGCCTTAAGAAATAATCCAAATGATATGGATACTAAGTATAATCTGATTTATGCCCAAAAAAAATTGCAACAACAACAACAACAGCAACAACAGGATCAAAATCAAGACCAAAACCAAAACCAAGACCAGGATCAGCAGAAAAATCAGGATCAGGATAAAAAAGATCAGAATCAAGATCAGGATAAAAAAGATCAGGATAAAGAACAACAGCAACAACAGCAAAAGCCAAAAATATCTAAGGAAGATGCACAAAGATTGTTACAGGCTTTAGCAAATGATGAGAAAAAAACTCAGAAAAAAGTAAAAGAAGAACAAGCTGCAGCTGTTAAAGTAAAAACAGAAAAAGAGTGGTAACAATATTGAAGATCATGATGAAAAGATGGAATTTCATACTATTATTAATATTTGCTAAATGTACGTTTGCTCAGGACGTTACATTTACAGCAAGCGCTCCGGAGATGGTTGAAGTAGGTCAGCAGTTTAGATTGATTTATACGGTTAATTCACAAGCACAAAACTTTACTGCACAGGCCGTTGATGGGATTGTAGTATTGGCCGGGCCAAGCACTTCTCAATCAAGCAATGTTAGTATTATTAATGGTAATGTAACTCAAAATTTTGAATTAAGATATACTTATGTTGTGCAGGCTACAAAAGAAGGGGAGTTTACTATTCCTCCTGCTGAAGTTAAAGTTGAAGGCAAAACGTATAAATCAAATTCTATTAAGATAGAAGTTATTAAATCAGGAACAAGAAGTGATGATACAAATAATAATACAGCTGCTGCTCAGTACGATCAGCAATCACCTTCATCAAATCAAGAATCTGATGGTGATGTTTTTTTGAGATTGTTTATTAGTAAAAAGAATGTTTATCGCGAAGAGCAACTAATTGCTACAATTAAACTTTACACTAAAGTAAATATTGTTGATAATGGAAGCTTTAAATTGCCATCTTTTGATGGATTTTTAACCGAAGATATAACGGAGCCTTTTAAATGGAACCAGGAAAGTTATAATGGACAAATATACAGGACAGGAATAGTAAGACAGTTTATACTATATCCACAAAAGGAAGGTACTTTAACATTAAGCCCGTCGGAAATAGAGATCATTTTTCAAAAAAGATCAGAACGAAGATCACGAAGTATGTTTGATGAGTTTTTTGGAAATTATGAAAATGTAAGAAGAAATCTAATTAGTAATTCAGTAAGCGTAAATGTTAAGGAACTGCAAGGTAATAAGCCATTTAACTTTTCAGGTGCAGTAGGTAGTTTTAAGTTAAATGCTTCTATTGATAATAGTTCGGTTAAAACAAATGATGCAATCAATTTAAAGGTGAAGATATCAGGAAATGGAAATATAAAATATATAAACCCCTTAGAGATAGATTTTCCGAATGATTTTGATGTATATGATCCCAAAATAGCAGATAATATTAATTATTCAACGAATGGTGCTGTTGGAAGTAAGACATTTGAATATCTCATGATACCGCGCCATGCGGGTGAGTTTACAATACCAGCTTTTTCATTTTCATATTTTGATACTGAAACAGATAAGTATAAAATAGAGAAAGCAGGACCTTTTAATGTTAAAGTAGAAAAATCGGAAGGAGATACTACAGTAACTGTATCAACAGCTTTTACAAAGGAAGATGTTAAGTTTTTTGGTCAGGATATTCGATTTATTAAAACAAATAATATTAAACTGAAACCAATCAACAAATTCTTGTTTGGTTCGAGAATATTTTATTTCACGTACGTTTTAAGTTTATCGATTTTTATTATTGTTTTTGCATTTCGCAGAAAGAAAATAAAAGAGAATGCAAATGTAATGCTGGTTAAAAACAAGAAGGCGAATAAGTTTGCCCGAAAACGATTAAAAAAGGCTTCAAACTTCATAAAGCAAAATAATAAGGAATATTTTTATGAGGAATTGGTTAAAGCACTATGGGGTTATTTAAGTGATAAGTTAGGAATCCCTTTTGCTGATCTTTCGAAAGATTATGCAAGAACAGAGATGATTGATAAAAAGGTAGATGAAGAATATATCGATCAAATTTTAAGTATAATTGATAGATGTGAGTATGCACGTTATGCTCCAGTAACTGAAGAAACAAAAATGGATACTTTGTATAACGATGCAATAAAAGTTATTAGCAAATTACAGCAAAAACTGAAATAGTTTGGGGGATAAGAAAATGAAAAAAACAGTTATAACTTGCATATCAATATTTTTTGTAAGTATCATAAGTGGACAAAACCTGGATACTCTAATGGTTAAAGCCAATAATCTTTTTACGCAAAATAACTTTCAGGAAGCCATTGATGTGTATGAACTAATTTTAGAAAATGGATTTGAATCATCAGAGCTGTATTATAATTTAGGAAATGCTTATTATAAACAAAATGTTATAGCTAAGGCAATTTTAAATTATGAAAGGGCACTGATACTAAATCCAAATGATCAAGATATCCAATATAACCTTGAATTAACAAACAGGCTGGTTGTAGATAAAATTGAAATTTTACCAACATTTTTCCTAAAATCATGGATTGTAAATGTTAAAAATACTTTTTCAAGTGATAATTGGGCTTTAACAAGTATTATAACTTTTATTTTAACATTAGTTTTTATTTCTTTATTCTTATATTCAAGAAGTTATACGTTTAAAAAATTTTCATTTTGGTTAAGCTTTCTATTCATTATAATAACGGTAATTTCAATTATTTTTTCTTACCAACAAAAACAAGGAAAGCTTAGTAATGATAAAGCTATTATTATAAGTCCAACAGTAACAATTAAAAGTTCTCCTGATATTAGTGGAACAGATCTATTTGTTATACACGAAGGAACAAAAGTAACACTTGACGATAAAATTTCAGATTGGAATGAAATAAGATTAAGTGATGGAAGTGTTGGTTGGATTAAATCTGATGATTTTGAAATAATTTAAATAATACAAATATATTTTCATTGAATAGATTCATTCTATATTAATAAGATAATATAAACTTCAATAAAAACTTTTGGCCTTATTTTTAAAGATTTCTTATCTTAATATGCTGAATGCTATATGTATACCTTTGCATATCGCTAATTAGCATTTAAATTCTAAAAAAATAAGATATGAGACCAGCAAAAAACTTATTTCCATTTGCAATATGGTTAATGCGTATTGCCGTTGTATTATTTGCCTATACAAATTATTGGGAAGTATTTACCTTTTTTAATTTTCAAAGTGTGATGTTTTATGTTTCTGCTTTGTTTATTTTATTCTCAAGCCTTTTATTTATTGGCGGGTTTTTATATAAAAGCGGATTAACAGTTTTTTCGTCTCTAATTTTAATATTAGTGACCGGATACCATTCATTCCTTAATCTGGAATCTAATTTTGATCACAATTTTGCCATTTTTGTGGTACTTGGATCAATATTCGTATTTTTCTTTACAACTGGTAATAAAAGATTATAATGATTATGAAAGATCCAAAGAAATATTCAAGAAGACATTTCTTGCAGGACATGGCTTTAGGTGGCGGAGGATTAATTGTTTTGGGAACTTTCGGTTTTCGAATTTTTAAAGATAAAGAAAATAAGTTAATAAAGGCTATAAGTGTAGACTTTGAGAAATGTTCAGGATGTAGAACATGTGAAACAGCTTGTTCAGCTTATAATAATCCTGTAATAATAAATGGCGAAAAAATGAATGGCGTGGGTAATCCACACTTATCAAATATGAAAGTATATCATTTTAATCCTGATATTGATATTCCAAGTACTTGTGCTTTATGTCCTGATGCTCCTTGTATTAATGCATGCCCTATATCGCCAGATTTAATAACAGGAAGAAAGGCTTTATATCGTGCTGATAACGGAACAATAAAAAATGATCCTGATAGATGTATAGGATGTATGCAATGTGCTAAAGCATGTGCGAATCTGCGTGGAGGAATAATTCATCCTAACCCGGAAACCAATAAACCAGAACGAATGTGTACACTTTGTGATGGTAATCCACAATGTGTGGCAAATTGCCCATTTGGTGCGCTTAGCTATATAGAGATGCCTGCTGATCGTGATTTAGATAATCTTAGTCCTGCAAAAATTGCAGAAAGATTAATTGAAAAATTGTATAATATTAAAGTTTGATAATCATGGCATTAAAAGGATATTACGGTAAATTATTAGATATTAATTTATCTACAGGAGAAATAAAAAAAACAAAAATTCCTGAAGAAGATATAAAAAGATTTATTGGTGGACGTGGTTTAGGAACTAAAATATTGTGGGACAAATTGCCGCATGCAGGCGTTGATCCTTTATCGCCAGAAAACGCATTATTATTTATGCCCGGTCCTTTTTCCGGACTGCCAATTCCTTCATCATCAAGAACTTGTGTGGTAACAAAATCGCCAAGGACATCATCAGTTAATGAAAAGTATGAACATGGATCAACTGTAAGCTATTCAAATATGGGTGGATTCTTTGGCCCTGAAATAAGATTTGCTGGATATGATGGTATTTGCATAACAGGTAAAGCAGAGAAACCTGTGTACATTAAAATAGTTAATGATGATGTTGAAATTGTTGATGCAACTAATTATTGGGGAATGGGTACTGAAGAGTTTGACAATGCCTTAATAGCTGAATTAGGGGATAGAAAATTCGAATCGTGTTATATCGGTCCAGCAGGTGAAAATTTAGTACCAATGGCTTGTATTTTAAATACTGCTGCACGTGCTGCCGGACGCGGTGGTACCGGTTGTGTAATGGGGTCAAAAAACCTAAAAGCGATTGCAATAAAAGGAACGAATACAATTGAGTTAGGTAATCACAAAGAATATTTGGAATTACTCTCAAAGGTACGTAAGTCATTTAGGGAAGATAATCAAGGATCATTAAAAAACTGGCGTTTTGGCGGTACTGCAAATGCCTTAGCTTCTTCAAGTAAAAATGGAACTCAAGCTGTTAAAAACTATAGCGAAGGAACTTTTGTTGAAGTTGATAAAATAGGTGCTGAAGCAAATAGAGAAAAAGTGTGGAAACGTGATTTTGCTTGTTTCTCATGCGCTTTAGCTTGTAAAAAATCAGGAATCGCAAAAGGAGCATATAGTGTTTTTGTTCATGATGGTCCTGAATATGAAACGGGAACAATGCTTGGAGCTAATTTATTGATTTCGGATTTGACCGGATTACAGAAATTAATTGCTGTAGCTGATGATTTTGGTATTGATATAATTTCTGTAGGGAATACAATAGGTTTCTTAATGGAAGCTTATGAAAAAGGAATAATTGATAGTAATTATTTAGGAAATATTGATTTAACATGGGGGAATGTGGATGCAACGTTAGAAATGATTCAAAAAATATCAAAACGCGAAGGAATAGGAAATATAGCCTGCAATGGTGTCAAGTTTATGTCAAAAGAATTAGGTCATGAGTCAGATAAATTTGCTATCCATGTTAAAGGTCATGAATTAGCGGCATGGAATGTACCTGTGCATTCTGATTATTGGAGTATAACTTATGCTACTGCAAATCGTGGTGCTTGTCATATGAATGGCGGATCACCGGAAAGACAAGATCAGTCTGCTTTAAGAGATTCTCTTGCTGCATGTAGTTTTGCCAGTAGCTGGTATCGTGGAGAACTTAGTTATGCAAAATTCTTAGCTGCCATTACTGGAATGGATTGGACTGATGAAGAAATTTCAAAAGCAGCAACCAGAATATTTACCTTAGAAAAAATGTTTAATTATCGCGAAGGTTTTGATATTAATGATGATACACTACCACCCAAATTTTTCGAAAATAAGTTTACAATTGGAGATCACAAAGGTGCAATTGTAAGTAAACATATCTTTAAGAAAAACCTGACAGACTATTATAAATTACGTGGATGGAACATAAAAACGTCAAAGCCAGAAGATGATACATTGAATGATCTTAATTTGGAGTTTACTATAGCATAAATTGAATTATAAATATAGCTTATTTGAAATAATTAATTAGATTTATAACCTAATTTATTACTAAATAACATGCCCCAAAATTTTCAATATATAATATTAAAAGAAAAATCTTTAATATTAGAATATTACAGTGGTAAATTCCAGATAGATGAATTAATAAACTGTAAAAAGGTAATTGCCAAAGATCGAGATTATAGTCCTGGTTTTAATGTTATTCATGAAATAAGAAATTTAGATTTCTTATTTGAAATAAGTGAAGTGACAAAATATGTTAAACTTCTTTCAGAAGATAAAAAGTATTTGGGAGAAAGAAAATCAGCTATGGTAACACAAACCCCTGATCAGGTAATAATATCAATGGGATTTGAAATGTTAAAAAAGAACTTGCCAATAACTTTTAAAGTATGCAGTACAATAGAAGCAGCTTGTGTATTTATCGGTTTTTCGCAAAACGAATTTGAAATGATACAATCATTATTTGAAAATTTTCAAGATGATAAATCTTAGTTAACTAAGATCATACTTACAAGATTATACACAGTTCAAGATAATTTCCAATTTTAATAAATTACAATCAAACAATTTCATAATTTTGCTTAATACAATTCTTTTAACAATTTAAAAGTAGCCAACATATGTCAGACGATAAAAAAATCATCTTTTCGATGTATAAGGTAAGCAAGACTTACCCACCAAATAAAACAGTAATAAAAGATATTAGCCTATCATTTTTTCTAGGTGCCAAAATTGGTATCATTGGTTTAAATGGAAGTGGAAAATCGACTTTATTAAAGATAATAGCAGGACTGGATAAATCATTTAATGGAGAACTGGTATTTGCTCAGGGTTACTCAGTTGGTTTATTGGATCAGGAACCACAACTCGACGAAAATAAAACCGTGAAAGAAGTAGTAATGGAAGGTGTCCATGAAGTTGCGGATGTACTTCAGAAATATGAAGAAGCAAATAAAAAATTTGAACTTCCTGAGATTTATGAAAATCCAGATGCGATGGATAAATTAATGGCTGAACAAGCTACATTGCAGGAAAAGATTGATCAATTGGATGGATGGAATATTGATACTAAGTTAAAAAGAGCTATGGATGCTTTACAATGCCCACCAGATGCCCAGCCTGTAAAAGAGCTTTCGGGTGGTGAACGCCGACGTGTTGCATTGTGTCGATTGTTGCTGCAAGAACCAGATATTCTGCTACTTGATGAGCCAACGAATCATCTTGATGCAGAAAGTATGTTATGGTTAGAACAGCATTTACAGCAATATAAAGGAACAGTTATTTGTATTACACACGATAGATATTTTCTGGATAATGTTGCTGGATGGATATTAGAACTTGATCGTGGGGAAGGAATCCCCTGGAAGGGAAATTATACTTCATGGCTCGAGCAAAAATCAAAGCGTTTAGAAATGGAAGAAAAAGTCGCTTCGAAAAGAAGAAAAACATTGGAGCGAGAGTTAGAGTGGGTAAGAATGGCTCCAAAAGCACGACATGCTAAGTCAAAAGCTCGTTTATCTGCTTACGACAAAATGATGAATGAAGATGTAAAACAAAAAGAAGAAAAACTGGAAATATATATTCCAAATGGCCCACGATTAGGAGATAAAGTTATAAATGTAGAAAGTTTAACTAAAGCATACGACGATCGTGTTTTAATAAATGACCTTAGTTTTACCTTGCCTCCAGCAGGAATTGTAGGTGTAATTGGTCCAAATGGAGCTGGTAAAACAACTTTGTTTAGAATGATTATGGATCTGGAAAAACCTGATAAAGGTAAGATGGAAGTTGGTGAAACAGTTAAAATTAGTTATGTTGACCAAACACATCAAGCAATAGATCCAGAAAAAACAGTATTTCAGGTAATCTCGGATGGCTTGGAAAATATACAACTTGGAAACAGAACAATGAATGCTCGTGCTTACGTCTCCAGATTTAACTTTAGTGGATCTGACCAGGAGAAGAAATGCGGTGTTTTATCAGGGGGAGAAAGAAATCGATTGCATTTAGCATTGGCATTAAAAGCAGAAGGTAATGTTTTATTACTCGATGAGCCTACCAATGATATTGACGTTAATACTTTACGTGCATTAGAAGAAGGTTTGGAAAATTTTGCGGGTTGTGCCGTCGTGATAAGCCACGACCGATGGTTTCTTGATCGTATTGCTACACACATTTTAGCTTACGAAGGTGATGGGTATATTCATTTCTTTGAAGGATCATTTTCAGAATATGAAGAGAATCGTAAAAAACGTTTAGGAACAGATGCCCCAAAACGATTTAAGTATAAAAAATTGACAAAATAATATCATTATAAATTTATAATAAAAAAGAAAAAGCACAGATACAAAACTGTGCTTTTTTTATCTTTGTAAATATGGTAACGGCAGATAAATTAATAATACGATATAATAAATTTCTAAGAACTTTATCTTTTCATTTAGTGTTTTGGTATGCAAGTATTTTGTTTTATACTTTTATTACTGGCGATCAGCAGATATTTAAGGTATATTTAAATCTGCTCGAAGTAAAGAATATTTATTTTGTAATACTTTTTTTAAGTATCTGTATTGCAATTCTGTTTTCATTTATAGATTTTATATTTAATGATCAAATCATGCGTATTTTTCCTTTACGCTTGATGATATTTCTTCGGTCGGTGCTGTACTTTGCTTCTGCCTTTATGTTGATATTAATTGCTGCAAGGTCCCCTTTAACAGTTTATAATTCAGAAAATTATAAAGATATTTTGAAGTTGCTGCCAGAAATGGATATGCACTTCTTGCGCTTTTTAGCTTATTTCTACGTGGTTGGGTTTTTTAATCATTTTATAAGAGGAACAATTAAGAAAATCGGGCGCGGAAATATTCGAAACTGGGTATTTGGGATGATGAACAAACCACGCGAAGAAGAGCGTATTTTTATGTTTATTGATATGAAATCATCTACTACAATTGCTGAACAATTAGAACACAAGAAATTTAGTCATTTAGTACAGGATGTTTTTAATGATTTGGCAGTAGTTGACAATTATAATGGTGAAATCTATCAGTATTTGGGTGATGGAGCAATAGTTTCATGGAGCTTAAAAAAAGGACTGAAAAGAAATAATTTTATTCATGCTTATTATGCTTTTATAAATACTATTAATAAAAGACAAAGGTATTACAAACGCCGTTATGATATGGTTCCAAAGTTTAAGACCGGTGCTCATTCAGGTAAAGTAATGGTGCTGCAAGTAGGACAAATTAGAAGAGACATTTCATATAACGGAGATACCATAAATACTGCTGCCAGAATAGAATCAATGTGTAATGAATATAAGCAAAACTTCCTAATCTCAGGAAACCTGTTTCAACTAATTAAAGATCCTAAAGAATTCAATTTTAAAGAAGTTGGAAATATTAAATTGAAAGGCAAACGAAAAGCAATAGATATTTACCATGTAAGACAAAAAAGAAGTTCTTAAACATAAATTATATATCCTTAAATATCAATAGATCAATATATAATAAAAACTATCCAAACAAATTTAAACTTATAATGTATTATTGTATCTAAACTTTATTGAGAATATAAAATCATATAAAATAAATCGTATGAAAAAACTAACAATTTTTACTTTTTTACTTATTTTAGGAATTAGCCTGTTGGCACAGGAGTCAAAAAGACCACTTACTTTTGATGACATTTTAAAGTGGAATCGTATTACAGAGAAAATGATTTCTCACGATGGACAAACGATTGTATACAAAGCTGAACCTTGGAAAGGAGATACAAAATTATATATTAAAAATAACTCGGGCCAAGAACTAATCTCTATTGATTGTGGCTCAAAAGCTGAAATAACAAATGATTCAAAGTATGTTATTTTTACAATTAATCCTAAAGAAGAAACTTTAAGAGATTTAAAATTGAAGAAAACTAAAAAGGAAGAATTTCCTGCAGACAATTTAGGAATATACAATATTGAAACAAAACATTTAGATACAATTGCCAACCTGGAATCTATTAAGGTACCTGCAAAATGGGATGGTTGGATTGTTTATCAAACAAAAACCAGGCTTGTAAAAGATACTACTAAGAAAGAAACAGAAGAAAAACTTAAAGAAGAGTCAGTGAAAAATGGATTTATGTTGAATTTTCACAATTTACATAATGGTGAAATAGTGAAATATCCCTTCGTTACTGATTATGTGCTGGCAAAAGATAAACAAGTAATTGCCTTTGTTTCTGCCGGAGATGATAAAGATTTTGAACCTGGAATTTATTACTACAACTTAAATGATGCAAAATTAGTTTCAATAATAGAAGGGAAAGGTAAATATAAGCAGCTAAGTTTAAGCAAATCAGGATCTATGCTCGCATTTGTGGCCGATACTATGGAAGGTAAAAAGGAGCAATACAGTTTATTTTACTGGGATCAAAAAGGAGTAGTGTATGAATTAGTTAATAATAAGCACTCAAGCATACCTGAAAATTGGGAAGTAAGTGAGAATGGAAGAATTTCTTTTTCAGAGAAAACAAAAAGAATCTTTTTTGGCACTGCACCAAAAAAGATTGAAAAAGACACAACAATACTGGAAGAAGAAATTCCTGTGTTAGATATATGGAAATGGGATGATGAGCAATTATATACAGAGCAAATTTACTCTATAAATAAAGATTTAAAAAAATCATATTTAACGGTTTATCATTTAGAAAACAAAAAGCTAGTACAACTGGAGAAAGACTATTTTTCAGATATTGAGTTAATTAATAATGGTGATGCCGATAAGTTAATAGCAAGATCTAATCAACCATATGCTGTACAAAGAATGTGGGAAGGTTATCCAGAACATAATGATTTTTATTTAATTGATATCAATACAGGGAATGCAAAGATGATTAAAAAGGATGTTAGGGCTTATCCTAGTGTTTCTGTGGATGGTAACTATGTATACTGGTATAATGCAATGGATACTAGTTGGAATACATATCATATTAAAACAGAAAAGGAATATAAAATTTCTAGTCCTAATTTAGTTCAGTGTGCTGATGAAATAAACGATATCCCTAATCCTGCGGATGATTATGGAATTGCCGGGTGGTTAGAAAATGATGTTGCATTATTGGTTTATGATCGTTTTGATATATGGAAGCTTGATCCAGAGAATAAAACAAAGCCTGTAAACCTGACAATAAATGGTAGAAAAAATAATATTAATTACCGTCTAATTGATTTTGAAAATAGAAATAGACACTTACAAGGAGATGATAAGCAGGGGATTAACCCAAATAAAATCCAATTCTTAGATGCTCATAATGAGATTACCAGGAATGATGGTATTTATACTCTAACATTTAAAAATCCACAAGAACCAAAAGTTCTATTGGAAGGTTCATATAAGTTAGGTTCTTATTTGAAAGCGAAAGATTCAGATGAAATTATTTACACTTTAGAAACATTTGAACAATTCCCTGATCTTAAAATTACAGGAGACAATTTTGAAAGTTCAAAAGAAGTAAGTAAAGTAAATCATCAGCAAGATATGTTCTTATGGGGTACAAAAGAACTTTATACATGGACATCCTTAGATGGACGAAAGTTAGAAGGTTTATTAATAAAACCGGCAAATTTTGATCCAACTAAAAAATATCCTATGATTGTGAACTTTTATGAGAAATCTTCTCAAGATTTATACAATCATCATATTCCAGAAGCACATCGCTCAACTGTTGATTATCACTATTATTCAAGCAATGGATATATTATTTTTAATCCTGATGTTTATTACAAGGAAGGATATCCTGGCGAAGATGCATTTAATTGCGTAATGCCCGGAGTAAGTCAGATAATTTCCGAAGGATTTGTTAACGAAAAAGCGATTGCTGCTCAAGGTCATAGTTGGGGTGGTTACCAGGTAGCTTATTTAGCAACCAGGACAAATTTATTCGCAGCAATTGAATCTGGAGCTCCTGTGGTTAATATGTTTAGCGCTTATGGCGGAATAAGATTATGGAGTGGGCGTAATAGATCATTCCAATATGAACACACACAAAGTAGGATTGGAAAATCAATTTGGGAATCGCCATTACGATATCTGGAAAATTCACCATTATTTACTGCAGATAAAATTCAAACGCCATTATTAATAATGCATAACGAAGATGATGGAGCTGTTCCATTTAGTCAGGGAGTGGAGTTTTATATTGCATTACGTCGTTTAGGTAAAGTGGCATGGTTATTGAATTATAACGAAGCAGATCACTGGCCTACAAAAGTTCGTGATAAGTACGATTTTCAAATTAGGCTTGCTCAGTTTTTTGACCACTATTTAAAAGGAGAACCTATGCCAAAATGGATGAAAGAAGGAATTCCTGCTGTTAACAAAGGACTTGATTTAGGATATTAATAATAGAATAATTGGAATGAGTCTCATTCATTAATTATATATAACATTATGTTAAGAAATTATTTAAAAGTGGTTTTAGTTGTTTTAATGTTATCGACAACTATTTCATGTAAGGTAAATAAAGAGCAATTTGGTAATTATGAAACACAAACCGGCAAAACAGTTGTGTATGATAAGGGAAAAGATGTATACTTGTTTTGGGATAAGATCAGCTTAAATAAAGTTGAAGATAATATGCAAATACAAGATTATGAGAAGATTACCAAAAGAAATTTTTTTGATAATATAATATATTATGGTACTTTTGGTGTTTTCTCATTTTATACAGTAAAAATAAAAGTTAAGGAAGATGAGAAAATAAATAATCAGGCTATACCATAGATTTACTTTACTGATTTAATTTGAGATTGAAGGTTTGTAAATTATTATGTAAATTGCATATATAATTCTAATACCAAACCTAATAATAAAAATCATGAAAAATTTTTTAAGCTTAATGCTAATAACATTATTTATGTTGGCATTTAATAATTTATTTGCTCAAGGCGAAGCTGAAAAAGCGGCCAAAGAAATTCTAAAAGCGTATAAAACAAAAGATGTTGATCTTTTAAAGAAATACATGGCAGGTATAATGGTTTATGCAATAAATGATGGGTTTTTCGAAGGTAATGATGGAAAACCTTTAGTGGAAATTGCTGAACAATGTGATGGTGAAATAAAAGAGATAAGGTATTCGCAAGGCGATATTATGGGGAAGAAAGTTTTATTGGCAAGTGCGTATTTTAGTGATAACCCAAACGGAAATTTAAATGTTGTTATTTTAAGTAGTTATGAAAAATCAGATTGGAAAGCATTTACTTATGGAATTGTGGATATCTCTAAAGAAGAATTTGAACAAGGATCAAAAGAGATTACCGGAGAAAATAAAGAAGAAAAGAAAGCTTCTGATCACTCTGCGTATAGTATAGAAATGGCTAGTGGAGATATTTATGAGAATCCTACAACTGAAAAGATGATAGAATTATTAAAATCATTGAACGATGATAATTTCTATTTAATATTAAACAGTGAAGAGGGTTTTATGCAAACTTCAACATCAGATCAAGGTTATATTGTTCAATATAGCCATGATGATGGAATGTTTGAAGCAGAAGCGTATTTTACGATGGAAATGTTAATCGATATTTTTACTGCTTATATTGACAATGGTAACTGGAAAGATAAAGCGAATTGGATATCAATGTAATTAAATAATTACATATAGATCTTATTTTTCAGTATTTTGTTTACTTTTTTATAAAAGTATTTTATATTTGAATAACTGCCTGTTTAGAACTATTTAGAGAATTTGATTAGTTAAGTTTAACTAAATTGACATAAATGTATGCCTGAAAAAAAAGTTAAAAACTTTTGGGACGAAGAGTGGAAAGATCTTGTTTTTGAGAATCAAAAGGAAAAAAGTAAATATAAAATCTCGAATTATGGAAGAGTTATATCTTACTTTTATCATAAAGAAGGAAAACTACTAAGAGCTAATGCCGGTAATGGATATAAAGGCATTACAATAAGTGATAAAAATAAGAAAAACAAATACTTATATTTGCATCGTTTAGTAGCTGAGTTGTTTTTAGATAAGCCAAGAGATGATCAGAAGTTTGTTATACATCTTGATAATAACAGGCAAAATAACTATTATAAAAATCTCAGATGGGTGAGTGAACCAGAAAAAAGGGCACATCAGGATAAAATGGACCCGGGGTGGAGTTCAAGAGGAAATTATGGTACACGTAAATACCATAAATTAACAGAAACACAAGTTAAGAGAATAAAGAAAAAAATAAATGACCCTAACCGAAAAACCAGAATGAAAATGATTGCAAAACAATTTGGGATTTCAGAAATGCAATTATACAGAATAAAATCAGGTGAAAACTGGAGTAGTGTTACAGCAGATTAGTAAAAAAAAAGGGCTATTTATTAAAGCCCCTTAATTTTTAATATTTAAACTTACTTTTTTATACACCTTACATAGTAGAAATCTTTCTTTTTTGCTTTTTCGTTTAGTTCAACTTTTCCATTTGAGTCAATGTAAAAATAACCAGGTTTATCTTCATTTAAAAATAAGTACTTAGCAGAATAAATTTCTGTTTTTTCATCTTCATTAAAAATAACTTCTCCACCAAATAGAAGATCAAAACCTGTTCCACCAAATGGATATAATATTTTAAGATTATTTGCTGCTTTGTTAATCAGTAAATATTTCCATTCTTCTGATGTAGGCAATCTCCAACCATCAGGACATCCATTTTCAATAACTTCGATATTGTACATATGACCGAACAGCTTACAATCCGCTTTAATATTGTTTCTGCATGTACTATTTTCACCAAGGTCAAAGTTTAAATTTTCTGACAACCATGTTCTTCCATCAATTTCAACGAAACCATAATCTGTATTATCTCTTTTATCTGTAAATATTCCTGTTTTAATAGCATCTTTTTTATTGATATAGTCTTCATTATCCAAAACACATCTGACTTTGGCTTTTTCGTTTGTTTGTTTCTCAACCCATCCTGCAATTCCTTTTTCGTTTGAAGGGAAAACCATAAGTTTTTTACTTATTTCTTTATCATCATTATTTATCCAGTAAGTATTATAGGTATAAAAATTAGTACTCATCCAATAGTCACTACTTGAAAGATTAAAACTCCAAATACCCTTAGTACTTAAACGGTCTCCTAATAATTCATTTCTATTATTTAAATTCAAACTCGGTTTAAATTCATCGAATAAAGCTTTCCATTCGTTTTCATCAGGTAATCTCCAGCCAGCAGGACAGCGGTTTGTAGTTTCTTTATACATATAACTCCCGGTAACATCATTTTTTAGCCATATTTCGCCACCTGCATATTGCCATTCTAGCTCTTCACCTGTAAATGGATGATTTGTTTTTCCAGAAATTGGATTTAAATTAAGTTCAGTGGTAATTATATTATCAATTTTTGCCAGATATTTTGCCGGTTGTGTACAACGAATACTTAATTTCTCATTTTTATTTCTAAGTTCTTTACTAACTTTTCCTTCATCAATTCTAAAAATTCTTGCAAAGTATTTATCTGAATATCCGGTATATAACATTTTATTTTCCGATGATGTCCAAAATGCAACAGCCTTTTGATTTGGATAAAAAGAAGTTGAATAAGAACATTCCTTAATTGAAAAACCGGCATTATTTAGTTCACTAATATTAATTTCTCTTAATCCATGCTCTTTTACTTTTTCTTTATCTATGCCGAATTCAACCTCAAGGTTCATCCAGTCTTCATCTGTTGGAAGTATCCATCCATCAGGACATGCATTTTTTGCACTTGAATGATTAAATTGACCGCCACAGTCATTGTCAGAGATACTGTTTTTTAAGTTATTTAACATCCACCTGGTTTTTCCAAACCTTTTCCAGTTATAATTATTCCCGTGATTATCTTTAAAGTTTCCTTCTTGTTTTTGGTCTATGGTATAGTATTCAGCCAATATTTTAAAAGACATTTTTTGTTTCACATTATTAATATGATCAAGCCATAAAATAATTTTTTTATCCATACCGGGCATGATACTATCACCAACATCACCATAAACTTTATCAGCTAATTCCCAGTGATTATTATCAGATGAATAAAAAACACTTACTTTAAAGATATTATCAAAGGCTCCATTAATATTATATGTCAATTGAAGTTCGCCACCTTTTTGATCGATTTTAAGATTTTCAATCTTTTGAGCATTAACATAAAATGCAGAAATGCAGAATAATATTACAACTAATCTTTTCATATGAAATTATTTTATACGTTTTATTAGACGATATAAAGATATTATATCGTGATAATATATACAAGATCGAAATGATATCTAAAATTTTAAAAATACTTATTATATGTTTATATTTGAAATGAATGAAATGTCAGATATCATATATTATTCAATTCCAAAACCGATTTAATGGTCTGTAGTTAACTTATAATAATATAGATAGGTAAACCTAAATAAGTTAATTGTAAAAATCAAAAAAATAAAATAATGAAAAAAGTAATTATACTGGGTGCAGGTATGGTTGGTAAAGCAATGGCCATTGATCTTGCAAAAAAATATAAAGTTAAATCTGTTGATATTGATAAAGAATCATTAAACTTCTTAACATCGAAATATAGTATCGAAACAGAAATGTTAGATGTTACTGAAGAAAAAAAGCTATCAGAAGTAATTAAAGATTTTGATATAGTAGTTTCTGCTGTGCCGGGGTTTTTAGGTTTACAAACAATGAAAACGGTAATAAAAAATAAAAAAGATTTAGTAGACATTTCATTTTTACCTGAAGGAGTTTTAGACCTTGATAAAATGGCAAAGGATAATGGTGTAACTGTAATTATGGATTGTGGTGTTGCACCAGGCATGCCAAATATTATTGCAGGTTATCATAATGAAATGATGAAAATAGAAAGTTTCGAATATATGGTAGGTGGTTTGCCTAAAGTTAGAAAATTTCCTTTCGAGTATAAGGCGCCTTTCTCACCATGCGATGTTATTGAAGAATATACGCGTCCTGCAAGATTCGTTGAAAATGGTAAAAAAGTTACTAAACCAGCAATGAGCGATCTTGAATTAATAGAATTTGACTGTGTTGGAACCCTTGAAGCATTTAATTCAGATGGCTTAAGATCATTGATTTATACTTTAGATAATATACCTAATATGAAGGAAAAAACATTGCGTTATCCGGGGCATATTAAAATGATCCAGGCCCTTAAAGCAGCAGGTTTTCTTGAATATAAAACACTTAAGGTGAAAGGGAAAAAAATTGTTCCTTTTGATGTAACTTCTGAGATTCTTTTTAATGCATGGAAATTAAATCCGGAAGATAGAGAATTTACAATCATGAGAGTTATCTTAGAAGGTGAAGAAAACGGATCCAAAAAACGTATTGTATATGATTTGTTTGATGTTTATGATCCGATTGAAAAAATATCTTCGATGGCAAGAACAACTGGTTTTACAGCAACAGCAGCTACCGATATGGTGCTAAATAAACTATTTAATGAAAAGGGAATGTTTCCACCTGAATTAGTTGGTAAGCACCCAAAGTGCTTTAGTTATATTATTAATTATTTGAAAGAAAGAAATATACATTATATTAAAACTGAAAAACATTTATAAGGATGAAGCTGCCAAATTTAAAAGGCAGCTTTTTAATTTTTTTGTAAATCTAGTTGTCTATAAATGTAAAATTATTACCTTAAACTTTAAATTACCCGGAATCAAATGATTCATAAAGTTATTAAACAAATAGTATTGATCCTTGTATTAATGGTGATGCAAGGAAATATTTCCATCTCGGCTTTAAATAACAATGTCAGTTCTGGATTCAAAAGACAATATTTAGATTTTTATATTCTCGAAAGTAAATCTAATGAAGGAGAATATATTACCGGGGATAAGTATCTGCATGGATTTACTAAATATGATGGAAAAGAAATGCCATTCAATATGCCATCTGAAGACAGAATGATTACTTTGAGAGCTGAATTCAATATTGATACAAGTTTTCTTAATCAAAATATTTACCTTGTAGTTTTACCGATTGATTATTATTGTAAAGTTTTCTTTAATGGATCTTTAATAACAATTAGGGGTAGTAAAAATGGAAGATATACAAGTAGAATTCATTATTCTGAGAAAATTTTATTGCCAGCAGATAAAGTTCATTATAATGGGTTGAATGAAATAGCTATTCAGTTATATCCTATTGAAGGTGAAATATATCCCGTATCGGGTATATTTATATCAAACGATAAAGATGCTTCTAAATATGTGTTTTTAAGAAACCTGGTAGGACCAAAGTTAATTTTTGGATTAACCTTGTGTGGTTTGGTTTTCTTTTTGTTTTTTCTGGTAATTTATATAACCAGAAGAGAATATCAGAAACAACATTTTCTATTTTTTGCTTTAATGAACCTTTTCTTTCTTTTAAGCTATGTGAATAATATTTTCACTAATGATTTCTCACATACATTTCTTTATGAAAAAATTGCTCGTATAAGTTTCCCTTTATCGGTATTTGTTGCAATATGTTTCTTAATCGAATACACTAATATTTATAAAAATAAGAAAAGATTAAAATTATTTTTTTTAATAGCATATCTACCTGCAATTATAATGGTTTTAGTTCCCAGAACTACGATGGGAACAATTAAAGTATACAATACTTATCCATTGTTTACTCTGCTTGCAGGAAGTGTTGTTCTATTTGTTTTTGCTCATAACTATTATTTAAAAGAAAAAACTATAAAGTCTGGATTTTTGATGTTTATATTTTTCTTTAACATTTTGGCAGGCTTTCACGATGGTATTTACTTTGCAATATTTAAAACGAAGCCTTTTGTTTTACTTACTCCAAATACAGTATTTGGAATCAATCTTGTAATCTTTTTTATTCTTGCAGTAGATCATTCAAAACTATACCACTTAGCGATAGATAGTTCGAATAAATTAGAAAAATTAAATCAGGAACTGGAAGATTTAGTTGAAGTTAGAACTCAAAAAACAGTTGAATACGCAAACAAATTAGAAGAAGCTAATAAAACAAAAGATAAGTTCTTTTCAATTATTGCTCATGACTTAAAAAATCCATTTAATACTTTGATTGGTTATTCAGATTTATTAAAATCAGAATTTAGGGATTATGGTCCTGAAGAAATTCACCAACAGTTACAAATTATACACGATACTTCAATAAAAGGATTTAATTTACTGGAAAACCTTTTAAAATGGTCTCAAAGTCAGACAAATAAAATAAACTTTGTACCATCTGAAGTAAATTTACATGAATTAGTGCAGTTATGTATTGATGATATAGGTTATCAAATACAGTTTAAAGACATTGAGATGAATAATGATGTCCCACGAGATTTAAATTTAGTGGCAGATAAAAATTTATTAAAAACGATTTTAAGAAACTTAATAAATAATTCGGTAAAATTTACCCATCGAAACGGCATTGTAAAAATAAGTTCTTTAAATAAAGATAATTGCATAGAAATAAGCATTAAGGATACTGGTGTTGGAATGTCACAGTTAGATATACAGAAATTATTCAAAATTGATGAAGTAATATCAAGGCCGGGTACCGAGAAAGAAGTTGGCAGTGGATTAGGACTTATTTTATGTAAAGAATTTATAGAAAAACATGGTGGAGAGATTTGGGTAACGAGTGAAATTGATGTTGGTAGTCAATTTGTATTTACAATTCCTAAAATTGAATCTTCTATTTTAAAAAAGTAAACTTTTCTTCATTTAAATTGTATCTGTAATTAAACTTTGAAAGTTTATCAGAATCCTATATTTTCGGGGACTTAAATTAATAATCTTATAAATTGAACTATGAAGAAAAGTCCAATAACAATATTTTTAAATGGTGTTGAAAGAGTAGGTAATGCTTTACCACATCCTGCAACTTTATTCGGAATTTTTGCATTGATTGTACTGATATTATCAGCAATATTTGCTGCAATTGGATCATCGGCTGCACACCCTGGTACAGGTGAAGTTTATAATGCTATAAATTTATTGTCAAGAGATGGAGTGCACATGATTTTAACCAGGATGGTTGATAATTTTACAGGTTTTGCACCACTAGGAATTGTTATTGTAGCAATGTTAGGTATTGGATTAGCAGAAAACTCAGGCTTAATAGCAGTTGTTATTCGTAGTTTGGTAATCTATTCTCCTGAAAAGTATCTTACATTTATTATAGTTTTAGCAGGAATATTATCGAACCTGGCATCAAGTGTAGGATATGTTTTATTAGTTCCACTGGCAGGTACAATTTTTATGGCTATTGGCAGACATCCAATAGCAGGAATGGCTGCGGGTTTTGCTGGTGTATCAGGAGGGTATTCGGCAAATTTAATATTAGGAACAATAGATCCATTGCTTGCTGGATTGTCACAAGAAGCAGCTCGTTTAGTTGATCCTGAATATCATGTAAATCCAACTGCAAATTACTTTTTTATGGTTGCTTCTACTGTAATAATTGCTATTATAGGCACTTGGGTTACAGAAAAAATTATTATTCCTAGATTAGGTAAGTATAAAAATGAAAATAATGTTAAACAGGAAGAAATTAAAAGATTAACTCCATTAGAAAAAAAAGGTATAAAAAGATCATTGTGGGTTTTCTTGATTTTTGTTTTAATAATATTAGCAGGATTAATTCCTGAAAATGGTATTTTGCGTGGCGCTGATGGATCATTTCTGAAATCTCCGGTATTAAAGGGTGTGGTAGCTATATTATTTGTGGTTGCCGGTTTAATGGGAATTGTGTACGGAGTTGTGATGGGGAAATATAAAAATGATTCTGATGTAATGAAAGGAATGGCTGATTCTATGAAAACTTTAGCATCATATATTGTGCTCGTATTTTTTGCAGCTCAGTTTGTTGAATATTTTCAGTGGAGTAATTTGGGAATTATTTTAGCAATTAAGGGTGCAAGTTTTATCCAGAGTATGAATTTAGGTTTAATTCCTTTAGTAATAATGTTTGTAATATTTGCAGGGACAATCAATCTAGTAATGGGAAGTGCATCTGCAAAATGGGCATTACTTGCACCAATATTTGTACCTATGTTTATGTTTCTGGGATATACTCCGGAACTAACTCAAGTTGTATATAGGATTGGCGATAGTGTAACAAATATTATATCGCCTATGATGAGTTTCTTTGCTTTAATAATTGTATATTTCCAAAAATACGATGAGAAAGCAGGAATTGGAACTCTTGTTGCAACAATGTTGCCATATTCTGTTTTGTTTTTTATTGGATGGTTAATTTTATTAATAGCATGGTTATTAATAGGAATACCCTTAGGTCCGGGTGCTGGAGTTCATTTATAGGCTTGTAATATAGAAATGAGTAAAAATAATAGATTTACAAAAGCAGAAGAAATAGCCCATTCGATTTCACATGGAATAGGAGCTGTTTTTGCAATTGTTGCGCTGGTTTTAATGGCTATAGCTTCGGCCAGATTTGGTTCGGTGTGGCATATAGTGAGTTTTAGTATTTATGGAGCTTTCCTACTATTGTTATATATTTCATCAACATTAAATCATTCTTTACCATTTGGATCAAAAGGAAAGGATTTCTTTCATAATTTTGATCAGATAGCTATTTTTTTATTTATTGCTGCTACATATACTCCAATTGCATTGGTTGTTCTAAGATCTGATTGGGGATGGGTAATGTTTGGAATAGAGTGGGGGCTTGCTTTAACAGGGGTGATATTAAAGATATTCATTCCAAATAAATTCGAAAAAGGAGTTAATATATTTTATGTAATTTCCTATGTTATTATGGGATGGTTGCTGTTATTTTTTCTTATTCCTTTATATAAAAATTTACATCCAATGGGATTAGGGTTTATTTTTATTGGTGGTGGTTGTTATACTTTAGGAGTTTTGTTTTTTAAACTAGAGAAAATAAGATTTAGTCATTTAATCTGGCATTTATTAGTAATTGCAGGAAGTGTAAGTCATTGGTTGGCAATATATCTATATACTATATAAATAAATAATAAGCGGATGCTTAAATGAAAATATAAGAATTGAATTTATTGGGTACCTGAATGATATTTTACTTCTTAAGAACAGGATCCTGAATCACTTCTTTTGCACCTAAATAAAAGAATATAGCGCTAATTGTCATTAAAGTATGGCTGATATCAAAATGGTTAAACCAGGGACTTATTCCCCACTGATTCATAAAAAATAAAGCTCCAATTGCTGAAAAACCAACAGCAATAAGAAATAATTTACTTCCTTTCTTTCGCGTTTTAAGAAATACAATCATGTTAAAACTTAAAACAACGATTAAAAGTCCATATGCTGAATGTATTTCAACAAAAAAGAAGTTTAATGTTGCAAAAGTAATCGTAACGAATGTTAGCAGCTCAATAATATTAAGCCATGCGAAAAACGTACCCACTTTTTTATGAATTAAGGGTCTTGCATATTCGATTGATGCCCTTTCTGCCAATGCTATTGAGAACATACTTGTTAGCCATCCTGGTAATTTCCATGGATTTGCAACTTCATTCATTAAATCTTTTCGAAAAATTTTTGAAATAATATTTGTAAACCCTTCAGGAGGTTGCCATTGCACATCGAACAAATATAGAAATCCATGACCAATTACACCACCAATAAAAGTTGCAATTCCCATACTAAAGAAATAATATCTTAAATATAGATGAACTTTATTATGAACATGAATTTTGTTTAACTTATAGAAGGCATAAAAACAAACTAACGAAACCATTAAATCTGTTATGGTTGTAACAGGTTCATCAAACCTAATTCCAAAAGGGTATATTGACGGTTGTTCATATATCATAACAGTACGTAAGTTAATTAACATAATTGATAATTTCAACTCTAGACGTATTTCAAAAAATAAAAATTTATTTAAAAACGAATTAGAAAAGGGTAGATCTGTTAAAATTTAAACAAAACCTTTAAAATCAAAATTTAACTGAGTTTGCATATTAGAAATCTCAGATAAGATTTTCTTTATTGTTGCTTTTTCAATATCAGAAAGTTCTGAAACATTTATTAGGTTATCAGGTTCATGACCTTTTGATACTTGCTCTATTTGTGATTTAAAACGAAGTAGCATCAGATAATTGTATGATACATCGATCTCATGATATAAAGCATCACTTATTTTCTTTATTGATTTCAGTTTTTCTAATCGATCTAAGGAATTAGTCTCTGGCACTTTATTAAGAAGTGAGTAAATCCTAATAAAACTAATAATAGGTAAAATGATTTTTTTTATATCAAAATTAGATGAAGATTCTCCGACAACACTTCCAAAAAGATTAATATTTGATTTGAATTTTAATATAGGATTAGCAAGGTGATGAAAGAATGTACCTTTATTTTCAATTAATTCTAAAACATATTTTTTAAGTTCATCAGTTAAAAAAGCTTCTCCAAATATATTCCTGAAATCAAAAAATATACCAGCTTCTAAAATACTTTTCGGATCTGAGTTTAAGATCCATGATTTAAATTGATTTTTCCATTCATCCAAGGTTAAAACCCATTTTGGATTGCTTGCCATTACACCACCATTGCAAAATTTGAAACCCAATTTATTTAAATCATTAGAAACTAATTTGCCAAGACTTAAAAAGTAGTTCTTAACGCTTTCTTTTATTTCACATCCAATATTCTCAATAATGATAGCATTATCCTGATCAGTAGCTAAGGTTTGCTCCATTCTACCTTCACTGCCTAAAGCCATAAAAGTGAATTTACATGGTGGTACTCCAAGTTTCTCAATTGCAAATATGATTATTCTCTGTGATATAGAATCAGTAAGAGAAGTGATAATTCTGGTAATATTTTGAGTTCGTGCGCCACTATCAATTAAAGCATGTATAAGTATTGGAAGCCTTTTTGTAATGTCATTTATATGTTCGATATTTTCAGCCAGCTCCACTTCACGAATCATGTAGCTCACTGAATTTCTTTGCATTTCAAGAATATCTTTATTACTAATTACACCTACAATGTTTTCTGAGCTATCTTTTACCAGTAAATGAGATATATCTTCTTGTTTAAAGAGCAAAACAGCTTCATATAATAATACTTTATCTTTAACATAGACTAATGGTGCCGACATTATTTTAAATATATCTTCTGAAGTGTCTATTTTTTTTGCAACTACTCGTTCTCTTATATCCTTATCGTTAACAACACCAACAATCTTATTCTCATGCTCAATAAAAATAACTTTCTTATTCTTTTTGGACATTAAAACTGCTGCATTAGCAATGCTGGTATGCATATCACATTTTATAATATCGGAGATAAAGTGCTTTATTGGCTGGTTCATTAAAAGTAATGAGGTCTGAACTTCATTGGAAAGGTGTTCTGTTTCTTTTTCTACTAATTTAATTTTAGTAAGATCTTTAGCAATTATTATAAAACCTTCCTGTTTACCAAAAGATACTTTTGAGATAGTTAGAACTACTTCTTTGTAAGGTTTTTTAATTGTTTTTAAAGTAGTTTCAATGGTTTTTGACTTACCCTGATCAGTAAAAAGGGATTTAATATTTTCCCAGTCAATGTCAAAAATATCATTTATAGATAATGAAAGAACATAACTGGCTGAGCTTCCAAATGCATCATTAAATTTTGCATTTGAGAATTTTATTTGATCGTCGATAATAAGTAATGTGCCATCAATAGAAGCTTCAACCAGCGATTGGTATTTTCTTCGTGATGATTTAAGTTTATTTTCAACATCCTTTCGCTTACGCTCAATATCTAAACTTTGCTTAATAATAAAGGAAACAATTATGCCAATAATAACTAAAACAGAAAATGTAATTTTTATAAGACGGGTTTTTAAGCTGTGTATTTCTTCATTTACATCTTCAATATATATTCCGGTTCCTATGATCCAGTTCCAGTTTTTATATCCTTTAACAAAAGAAAGTTTAGGTACAATGCGTGTTGAGTCATCTTTCCATTGCCACATATAGTCTATAAAACCTTCGTTATTGGATTTAACCAGGTTTACAGCTTCTACGAAAAGCAATTTACCTTCCTGATCTTTATAAGTGTCTAATTTTGTTCCATTTAATTCTTTCCTATAAGGATGCATAATCATTATTGGAGACATATCGGTTATCCAAAAATAATCTTTATTCTCCTGACCATATCGTATTTTTTCAATACGATTTATAGATAGTTCTTGTGCTTCCTGTAAAGTGATTTTACCTTCATTATATTCTTTATTATATTCTTCTAGTAAGCTCCAGGTTGTATTTACCAGTTCACTAAGCATTTCTCGCTTTTTATCCATTATATTGGTTTCAAATGCCGGAATTATGAATGCATAAATAGATATAATAAATAATATTATGGTAAGAATAGCAGGGATTACAATTCCTGCAAAAAATCTACTCAACTCTTTGGAAGTTAAATTCATTTTGAATTATTTACTTTTCTTTATCAGGAGGGAATAATTTCTGAATTAAATTTCTTTTTTTCAAGGGTTTACCCAATAAAA
>CAZPMA010000030.1:29313-31026 GCA_964587535.1 uncultured Bacteroidales bacterium | reverse complement strand
TCTTCGTTAAAATCAATAGTTAAATTTGCATCAATTTGAACATCAATAGAATCGTCATACGGTGTTAGTTTACAAATTCGTGTGGCAGTTTCATATGCTTTTCGCCCATCTAATATTTCATCTAGTTGCATTTCTATTTCCAGCTGAAAATCAGCTGAGTTTTCATCAACATGAATAGACATACCATTATTTTGGTGAGCAATTGCAGCCATAATTGGAGGAACATCTGATGCTTTCGCTGTTGTAACTGTTATGTAAATAATACTATCATTAGGATTTGTTGAATAATTATTTAAAGAGTCTTCTGAATTTTCAAAACTTAAACCATCCAAATTTAGTTTGTTACCATAGTTTTGGTTTCCATCCGAAAATAGAAATACTATTTTCTTAACGGTTGTTGGATTACTTTTATCAAGCTTTTGTTTAGCATCCAATAAACCTTCACCTAATGCAGAGTATTGCTGAGGTGTTCTTGGATTTAAATCATTATAAACACTTAATAAAGATGTATATTCTGTTGCATCAGATAACCTTATAAAATCTGTGGGAAAATTTGTTATCTCAGGCTTTATTACATTTGAACTAAAATAATTTAAAGCAAGTGAATCTCCTTCTTGCTGATATTCTTCAAATTTACCAACTACAGTATAAACTTTTTCTTTTAAAACTTCCATTTTTGTGGTAGTTTCATCATCGAAGGTTTCTCCCATATTTTCTGATATATCAACTACTAAAGCAATTTTTAAGCTGTCTCTTAAAATTGGAATTTTAAAAGAATGTATTTCAGGATAGTAAAGAGATTTTGTAATACTAACATTAAATCTGATATAACTATCTAATTCAAAATCACATAGCTTTGTTGTTTGAACAGTAACAATGTTTCCTGTTGACGAAATATTAATATTTCCATTCATTTCACTGCAAGTTCCTTCTATGCCAAAAACTGTTAATGAATAAGGTTCAGATACTAAAACAGGCATAGTAAGATTTATAATTTCATTTACATGAATTCCTGGTAAAGTAAAGTCTGGAAAAGTAAAAGTTGTTCCTTCAGGATAATCTTCTAAATCTGTACTTATCAGTTCTTGGCTAAACGACTGAAGAGATAAACTTATACCAATTACTAAAATGAAGATCTTTTTGATAAAACAGAGACTTAAAGGTTTCATAATGTATTAATTGTTAAATAAATTAAGGGCTTAATTTGTTGGTTAATAACTGAATATTTTATGCTTGCAAATATAGTCTTTCTAATTATAATTTAGTGATTTAAATCTTTAAATTGCCCATTCGTAAAAAAAATATTGATTCTTTAAAGCTTTAATATTAACTTACATCTAAATTTAAATTCAGAATCATGAAAAAGGTAGCTTTATTTATTGCAGTACTTATAGGTTTTTGTGCGACAATATTTGCTCAAACTCCGGAATTTTTTAATTACCAGGCAGTTGTAAGAAATGATCAAGGTGAACTGGTGAAAAACACAAATGTAAATTTCAGTATTTATATTCGTGAAGCAAGTACAACAGGAAATGTTGTTTTTTCCGAAACACAGTTGATAAAATCAAGTTCGTTAGGTGTTTGTAATATTAAAATTGGTGAGGGATCAGATGCGAGCGGAAGTTTAAAAGATCTGGATTGGGGAAGCAACACATTCTATTTGGATATTGCTGTTGATTTAGCAGGAGGAACTGCTTTTACAAGTATGGGTGC
>CAZPMA010000030.1:0-29213 GCA_964587535.1 uncultured Bacteroidales bacterium | reverse complement strand
TCACAAGCTTTTGGTTACAGATCAATCGCACGAGGGAATTATTCTACTGCAATTGGAAGAAATGCCTTAGCAAATAATATTAATTCATTCGCATTTGGTAATCAGGCTTACTCATTAAATCAGGATGCATTTGCTTTAGGTTCGGGAGCATATGCCATTGGGGAAAAAAGTTTTGCTTTTGGTTCCACAGGTATTGATTCTTCAAGCACTACGACCAATAATACGATTGCTTCTGGTGATTATGCGTTTGCCTTTGGATTAGGAGCAATTTCATCTAGTCTGGGAGCATTTAGTTTAGGAGCAAATTCACTGGCATCAGGAGAATTTGCTGTAGCATTGGGGTATAATTCTCATAGTACTACTAGATTTTCGGTAGCAATAGGAACCAATTCAATTTCTTCGGGTGCATCTGCTATTGCACTTGGGTATAGGACTACTGCATCAGGTGATTACTCAGCCGCTTTAGGTTATAAAAGTAAAGCAACAGGTAGTTACACAACTGCATTAGGTTATAACTGTAATGCAGCAGCGGAATTCTCATTTGCAGCTGGCTTAAGTTCAACCACAAATGGATATGCATCGGTAGCATTGGGTGCAGGTTGCCAAACATATGCAAGTAAAGCAGTTGCTATGGGTGAAAGTTGTATTTCTTCAGGATATACTAGTTTTGCAATGGGGCAGAATAATGAAACTACAGGCGATAATTCTGTTGTTTTTGGTCTGTATAGCACAGCAACCGGTGAAGGATCTTACTTATTTGGTAGGTACAATGAAGACAATGGATTAGCCGGATCTTATATATTTAACACAACAGCGAGCAAGATTCCAGTTACACCATCTTTGGCTTATCAGATGAACTTTAAGGCAGATAATGGATTTAGATTTTTTGCAGCAGCAACACCTTTAGAATCTAATTCTATGGTGATAGAAGCAGGAGGAAATGTAGGAATTGGAATTGATAATCCTGATGAAAAATTACATATAGTTGGTAACCTAAAAATATCAGGGGAAGTAAATGTTTCAAATTCTGGTAGTGCAAATATGATACCTGTAGCTTATGGTAATATTAATACTACAGGCAGTATTAATACAAGTAGTGGAAATATATCAGTAACTAGAACAACGACAGGTACATATCAAATTGCAATTACTGGAGAATATTATACTTATTTAAATTATATTACTAACGTTAGTATAGTTACAGGTGGGGTTTTAATACCTAATATAGGTAGTGTCTCAGGCAAGATAGTTGTTAGAATATATGATACATCAGGAACACTAACTGATGCTATTTTTAGTTTTGTTACCTATCGTCCCTAATTAAAATTTTATGTATAATAAATTAGTAACAAGAAATTACTGATGAATTTGAACAATTAAAGGAAGAAAACAACGAATTAAAAGATAAGCTTGATAAACTTATAAAATTGATAGAAGAGAAATAGGTATTTTAAAAACAATAATACAAAGGCTTAGATGAAAATCTAAGCCTTTTTTCTATTATGAAACATTTGTACAAATCTTTGAAACATCTATGTTAATTTGTTCATAACATTTACTCTATTTTTGTCATCAAACTAAACTTGATTTTCATGAAGAATTTATTAATTACAGTGGTAATCCTGTTATGGATTAGCTTGATCAGTTATGGACAGGTGCCTGATGCATTTAAATACCAGGCAGTATTAAGAAACAGTTCTGGAGAACCATTTCAGAATAAACAAATCTCGGTACGCATAACAATTTTAAGTGGAAGTGCTTATGGGGAAACAATGTATACAGAGACTCAAAGTGCCAAGACAAATTCTTTGGGGCTTTTAAACTTAAACATTGGTGAAGGTTATAGCGAATTTGGAGAATTTTCTGAGATTGATTGGAGTGGTAATAACTATTTTTTACAAATTGAAGTTGATCCCGAAGGTGGAAGTGATTATTATTCGGTTGGCACTACTCAATTGTTTTCTGTGCCATATGCATTACAGGCAAAAAAATCAACTTACTCTGAAGTAGCAGGTAAACTTGATAAAGATGTTTTATATTTTCCTGATACCGACACTCTATTTGTTGTAAAAGATCATGAAGGAAATATTGTTTTTGCTGTTTTTCCTGATGGTGCAAAAGTATATGTAAATAATAATTCTAAGGGAAGAATTGGAGGTTTTGCCGTAACAGGTAGAAATCCTGGAAAGGCTGCTATCGAAGAGGAATATTTGGTGGTAACACCCGACAGTACCAGAGTATATGTCGAAGAACCTACTAAAAAAGGGCATATAGGCGGTTTTGCAGTTACCGGGAGAAATCCTGATAAATCATCATCATCAAATTACATGAATATTACCCGGGATAATTATTTTATTGGTCACGAAAGTGGACAAGATCTGGTTGATGGTTTATTTAATTCAACATTGGGTTATCAGAGTGGATATTCATTAATTAATGGTGAAGGGAATGCTTATATTGGTTATCAAAGTGGTTATAATACAAATAATGGCTCTGGTAATTTGTTTATAGGATATCAAACAGGATTTTCAAACCAAACCGGTAATTATAATTCATTTCTTGGATATCAGGCAGGTTATTCCAATACCGATGGATTGTTTAATACATTTTTAGGAAGTTATACTGGATATTCAAATCAAACGGGTGATAATAATACTTTTGTTGGCGATTCAACAGGATATTATAATACGGGTAATTCGAATTCTTTCTTTGGTACCAAAACTGGACTTAAGAATAAAACTGGATTTCAAAATGTCTTTGTTGGCAATATGTGTGGTTATGGAAATATTTCAGGAATATCGAATGTGTTGATTGGAAATCAGGCAGGATATTCAAGTAATTCAAGTTATAATGTACTTATTGGTAATAAAGCAGGTTATTCAAATGGAGGATCTTCTAATGTTTTTATTGGTTCTGAAGCAGGTAGAGATAATTCCATCGGTAGCTCGAATGTATATTTAGGAAGAAAAAGTGGAAATATTAATACCAGCGGGTCACAGAATGTATTTATCGGTGATTATGCCGGACTTTTTAATACGAATGGCGACGGAAATGTATTTGTTGGAAAAGATGCCGGATATGCCAATTCTACAGGAGACGACAATGTTTATATTGGTTTAAATGCAGGTAATGCAAGTAATTCTGCATGGCTTAACATTGCAATAGGTGCATTATCAGGGGTAAAAAGCAATGGGGTGTCTAATATTATGCTGGGAACAAAAGCTGGTTATAATGACGAAGATGGTATTAAAAATTTATATTTGGGAACATCTGCTGGTTATAGTAATGTTCATGGATACAAGAATGTATTTATTGGTAATGATGCAGGATATTACTCAAAAAGTAGCAATAAGTTATATATTGAAAATAGCGATGCTGATAGCACCGGAGCATTAATCTATGGTGAATTTGATAACGATCTTGTTAGAATTAATTATTCATTAGGAGTTGGCAGACGTCCGGCAACTAATAACCTTGAAGTACAGGGATCGGCTTCTAAAAATACTGCCGGTGATTGGTTAGCAAATTCTGATAGGAGAATAAAAACAGATATTCAGGATATTGAAAATTCATTTGAGACTTTATTAAAACTACGACCTGTAAAATTTAAATATACAGATTACTGGAAATCAACACATAAGGATATACAAGATCAATATTACTATAATTTTATTGCTCAGGAGTACCAAGAGGTTTTTCCTGAATCAGTAAAAGGTAGTGGTGAATATATTGAAGGTGATGATCAGGAGATTTTGCAACTTGATACTTATAATGCTCAAATAGTAACAATTAAAGCTGTTCAAGATCTAATACTGGAAAATGAAGAACTAAAGGAAAGGGTTAAAAAATTAGAAGATATTGTAAATAAATTTATCAGTGAATAATTTTTAAGCTTATAAAATTATTTTATAAAGTACAGAATATGAAACGTTTAATAATACAATTATATTTAATATTCATTGTTTTTACGATTAATGCTCAACATTCGAATTCGTTTAATTATCAGGGAGTATTAAGAGATAATAGCGGAACTGTAATCTCTAATAGAGACATATCCTTAAGAATCTCATTGTTACAAGGTAGTGCTAATGGAACTGTTATATATTCAGAGATTCAGGATACTAAAACAAATAATCAGGGATTATTTTCTTTAAAAATAGGAACTGGATATACAGAAACAGGCAATTTTAGTGAAATAAGCTGGTCTGAGTATGATTATTTTCTTCAAATTGAAATGGATTCTGAAGGAGGATCAGATTACAATTTTATAGGAACTTCACAAATCGTATCAGTTCCTTATGCCATTCAATCTCAAAAAGCACTTACAGCAGATTATTCAAAGACATCAAATATCTCTGATACTTCTTTGGTTGCAAGATCATTAGATAAAGATGTCTTGTATTTTCCTGATTCCGACACTCTATTTGCAGTAAAAGATCATGAAGGAAATATTGTTTTTGCAGTATTTCCTGATGGTGCAAAAGTATATGTAAATAATAATTCCAAAGGACGCATTGGTGGTTTTGCAGTAACAGGACGTAATCCTGATAAAGCGACAATTGAAGAAGAGTATTTGGTGGTAACACCCGATAGTACAAGAGTTTATATCGAAGAAACCAGTACGAAAGGGCGTATTGGTGGTTTTGCAGTTACAGGCAGAAATCCTGATAAATCTACTGATTATCAATATTTAAAGGTTACTGCAGACAGCACTCGCATATTAACAAAGAATGCAGAAAGTGGTTTTAGTGTTGGAAATATAAATTCGGGATTATCTGATAATTACCTAAAATTAACTAAAGATAATTATTTTATTGGTCACGAAGCGGGTAAGAATTCAACCACTCCGGGAAGAAACTTATTAATAGGTTATCAGTCTGGTTATTTTAACGATTACGGTGATTATAATGTATTCTTAGGTTATCAAACGGGATATAATAACGTAAGTGGAAGATTGAATAACATTATCGGTTACCAGTCTGCTTTTAGCAATAAAACCGGTGATTATAATAACATTATTGGTTTTAAAGCTGCTTTTAATGATACAAATCCTCAACGAAATGTTATTCTTGGATTTGAGGCTGCCATGAATACAGAAAGCAATTATTCCAGTATAATCATAGGAGCACAGGCTGGCCGAACGAATAGAATCAATTCATCTAGTGTAGCTATTGGAACCAGCGCTGCTGAGCAAACTGATCGTTTGTTACACTCCGTTTTAATTGGAGAATATGCCGGTGGATCATGTGATACGACTGAAAATGACGTTTTTATAGGAGATCAGGCAGGACTGAATATTCAGAATTCATATGCGAATGTATTTGTTGGTAAAGGAGCCGGAAGAGGCATGACCCATGGAGGATACAATGTTTTAGTAGGCGGTTTAACAGCATTTAACTTTAGTGGAGCATACGGCAGTAATAATACGGTTATTGGATATCAGGCAGGTGCAGCTCTTCAGGGCGATGGAAATGTATTTATCGGATATAATGCAGGATATAACGAAACAGGATCAAATAAGCTGTATATATCAAATACATATACAAGTAATCCATTAATTAAAGGAGATTTTGAAACAGGTAAAACTACATTTAATAGTATGATCAATCTTACAGGTGTTCCTGAGTATCCATCAAATCCTGAAGAAGGCGATATTATTCGATTAAAAAATCATGCCACTGATCATGATGGCATTTATGTTTATACTGGTAGTACATGGAAGACTATAACCACATGGTAGAATTGGTTGCTTAATCAAAAAATATTGATTTTTAATAGATTAAGTGCTAACTTACTTTTCATTGAAAAATTTTAGATCATGAAAAAGTTAGTACTTGTTTTTTTATTGTTTTTAGGAATTATTAATAATTCTTATACACAAGCTCCTGATTCATTTAACTATCAAGCTATTGTGCGTAATGCTGCAGGCGAGTTGGTAGTTAATACGAATGTAAATTTCCGACTTTCTATTTTAGAAGGAACTCCTACTGGTTCTGAAGTCTTTACAGAAACCCAGTTAATTAAGTCAAACTCTTTTGGTATTTGTACCATTAAGGTTGGACAAGGTGATGATGCCAGTACCAATATTACGGATATAAACTGGGGAAGCAATACCCATTATTTAAATATTGCAGTAGACATAACAGGATCTACAAGTTTTACAGATATTGGAACTGTCGAATTATTGTCAGTACCTTATTCATTGTATTCCAATGATGCAACAAATGCCCAGGAAGCAGCATTTGCTTTAAATGCTGAATATGCAGAATATGCAGAAAATGCAACACATGCATTAAATGCAGAAAATGCAATAAATTCTGAAGAATCCGATCATGCGATAAGCTCAGATAATTCATTGTACAGTGATACAGCTGATGTTGCAAGAAAACTGAACGAAGATGTGTTGTACTTTACAAATACCGATACCTTATTTGCAGTTAAAGACAGAAACGGTAAAATTGTACTTCCAGTACTTCCGGAAGAAGCACAGGTGTATGTAAACGAAGGAGCAAAGGGCAATATCGGTGGTTTTGCCGTAACAGGGCGTAATCCTGATAAAGCCCTAAATGAAGAAGATTATATGGTTGTTACTCCTGATAGCACACGGGTATGGGTAAACGAAGAAGTAAAAGGGAGAATAGGAGGCTTTGCAGTTACTGGACGTAATCCTGGCAAAGGAATGTCTGGTGATTACTTAGTTGTAACCAGCGATAGTACTCGAATTTATATTAATGATACCACAACGAACAAAGGAAAAATAGGGGGCTTTGCAGTAACTGGTCGTAATCCGGATAAGGGGCCCAATGATGATTATCTGCGGGTAACACGAGACAGTACTAGGGTATATGTAAACGAAAGTAGTGCCAAAGGTGAGATTGGTGGTTTTGCCGTAACAGGACGTAATCCTGATAAAGCAAGTGGAGTTAAGTTTATGGATATTACAAGAGATAATTATTTTATTGGACATGAAAGTGGACAAAAAACTACAGATGGTGTTTATAATTCATTTATGGGATATGAAAGTGGATTTAGTAATACCTTAGGTAATAACAATGTATTTGTTGGATACCGTTCCGGATATTCCAATACTGAGGGAGAAAACAATGCTTTTATTGGAACTAATGCGGGAAATAATAATATTGATGGTTGGGGAAATTCTGTATTTGGTAATTATGCAGCCGCCAATGCAACCTTGCAACATGCTAATGTAATGATCGGAAATGGTAGTGGAAAAGATGCTGATAATGCCTTGAGTAATGTAATGATTGGATATGAATCTGGTGATAGTGCTTTTAATACTCTTAACAATATAATGATTGGTAGTCGAAGTGGAGAATATGCATATGCCGATACTCAAAATGTTATGGTTGGGGTCTTATCCGGAATGTATGCTGATAACAGTAGGGATAATGTAATGATTGGCGTCCAGTCCGGTTATAATGCCAATAACTCAAAGGATAACATAATGATCGGAGTCGGTAGTGGTGAATATGCAGATAGTTGTGTATATGCTGTATTATTAGGTAACAGCAGTGGACAACATGCGAATAAGCTTAATTCCTGTCTAATGTTGGGGACTTCAGCAGGAGCCAATGCTTATAGCAGTAATGGTACTGTGATGGCTGGTATGAGTGTAGGAGAAAATGCATTCAACAGTGACAAAGATGTAATGATTGGAGCCAATGCTGGTCAAAATGCATCAAACTCTCAAGTTAGTGTAATGATTGGATTCAGTGCTGGTCTTAATGCATCAAACTCTGCGGGTAGTGTAATGATTGGGGCTTTTTGTGGAGAAAATAATAATACAGCTTACAATACATTTGTAGGAGAATCCTGTGCACAATACAATACCATAGGAGGAAATAATTCAGCATTTGGTAAATCAGCATTACAATCAAATACAACAGCCGGAAAGAATACTGCAATAGGAGCAGGTGCTTTAAACAGTCAATCTTATGATAACGGAAATATTGGCTGGGAAAGTAATAATACAGCTATCGGTTATGGAGCACTCGGAGCTAATCAACCAACATCAAATTCAAATGGAAAAAATAATACTGCAGTAGGCACTTTGTCATTAACAACAAACACAAGTGGTTATAATAATACAGGTATTGGCGAAGAATCAGGTTACTATAATTCAACAGGTTATGGAAATGTTTTTATAGGATATAGGGCTGGATTTAATGAAACAGGTTCAGAGAAATTATATATTGAAAATGACATGAGCAATTCCACGGGGGCACTAATTTATGGCGAATTCAATAATGAAATCTTACGCTTCAATGCAAATGTGGGTATAGGAACATCAGACTTTGGTGATGGAGAAAGAGTTCTTGCTTTATCGAATGGATCTTTTACACCCACCGCATCAATTGCGGATGGTGTGCTACTGTATTCTGAAGATGAAGCTTCCTATTCGGAATTGAAAGTCAGAGACGAAGCCGGAAATGTAACTACACTATCGCCTCATAATTTCAGTATTGTAAAAAAATCAGAGCCCATGGCATGGTCATTCTTTAGTGAAAACAAAAAGGTAGGTTATAAAATTAATGTAGATATGCTAAAGGCTATTCGTACCATTGAAAATTTATCAGGAGAAAAGCTGGTGTATTTGCAGGATTTGGAAACAAAAGAAATAGTAAACCAAAAAGAAAAGGAATCACTAATTGAAGTTGTTGAATATCAAAGCAAAGAAATTGAAAAATTAAAATCAGAAAACGAAGAATTAAAGAAGCAGGTAAGAGCTATTTTAAACTTATTAGAAGAGAAATAAGATATTGAATTTCAAATAATTTTAATCAAAAGCTGTTTGATTCAGTTGCGAACCAAACAGCTTTTTTTTAACTTGTTTAATCGTTTCATCAAATCCAGAAAAAATGAAAAAATCTTTATTCGTGCTAATATTTCTTTTAGCAAATAGCCTGGTTAATTCTCAGGTACCGGATTCATTTAACTATCAGGCGGTTGTGCGAAATGCTGCAGGTGAGTTGGTAGTTAATACAAATGTAAATTTCCACTTATCTATTTTGGAAGGCACCCCCACGGGGACTGTTGCTTTTACAGAAACTCAATTAATAAAATCTAATTCTTATGGAATTTGTACAATTAAGGTTGGAGCAGGAGCTGATGCCAGCGGTAGTTTGAATGATATCGAATGGGGTAATAATAAGTATTATCTAAGTATTGCAGTTGATATAACAGGCTCGACCAGTTTTACTGATATTGGAACGGTTGAGCTAATATCTGTACCGTATTCTTTGTATTCGCAAGATGCTACAAATGCTACAAATGCTACAAATGCTACAAATGCTACAAATGCCACGAATGCAATCAATGCGGTAAATGCAGAATTGGCCATATATGCTGATCATTCAGATACTTCAGAAGTTGCTAAAAAACTGGATGAAGATGTTCTGTATTTTACTAATACAGACACTTTATTCGCAGTAAAGGACAGAAACGGGAGAATTGTATTTGCAGTTTTTCCTGATGGAGCAAAAGTTTATGTAAACGATGGAGTGAAAGGTAATATTGGTGGTTTTGCCGTAACAGGCCGAAATCCAGGTAAGGCAGTTCCTGAAGAAGAATATTTGCGAGTAACACCTGATAGTACGCGTGTGTGGGTGAATGAATCATTAAAAGGTAATATTGGTGGTTTTGCAGTTACTGGTCGTAATCCTGGTAAAGGAATGTCTGGTGACTATTTGGTAGTAACTAGTGATAGTACACGTATTTATATTAATGATACCACCACAAGTAAAGGAAAAATAGGTGGTTTTGCTGTAACAGGTCGAAATCCGGATAAAGGACCCAATGATGATTATTTGCGGGTAACACGAGACAGCACCCGGGTATATGTAACCGAAAGTAATACAAAGGGAAATATTGGTGGTTTTGCTGTAACAGGCAGAAATCCGGGAAAAACAGAGTCAACAAAATTTATGGATATAACTGTCGATAACTATTTTATAGGGCATGAATCTGGACAAAGCAATAAATCAGGAATTTACAATTCGTTTATTGGTTATCAGTCGGGTAAAAGCAATGAATCAGGTAGTAAAAATGTATTTTTAGGATATCAGTCAGGATTTTATAATGATACTGCTGCTTATAATGTGTTTATTGGAAATGAAAGTGGAAAGCAAAATACATTTGGAAATTACAATTCATTTATTGGGTATCAGGCAGGTAAAAGGAATACTACCGGACAAAATAATACATTTATGGGATTTAATTGTGGTGAATCAAATACAATTGGTATTAATAATGTTTTTATAGGGAACGAATGTGGAAGATTCAACTTTGGCGGGAACAACAATGTTTTTATTGGTGATAGCTCTGGTTTTAGTAATCAGGCTCATTATAATGTTTTTATTGGGAAATCAGCAGGACAACAAAATGTGACAGGTTTATATAATACATTCATAGGTTATCAGGCTGGTAAACAAAACAATACTGGCCAGTTTAACTGTTACATGGGCTATAATTCTGGTTTAATGTCCAATGCGAATTATAATGTTATGTTAGGGTATGAATCTGGGATGAATAATATATTTGGGGCCCAAAATGTATTTTTAGGTTATCAGGCTGGTTATAATAACAACGGAAAGTTTAATACTTTTTTGGGATCGAGTACAGGACATGAAAATGTAGGTGGTAATTTTAATTCATTTATTGGTTACTATGCAGGATATTTAAATGAATATGGCGATCATAATGTATTTATGGGTACCAGGGCAGGCTATAACAATTTGAATGGATCAAGTAACGTGTTTATTGGAGATAGTACAGGATTTTTGAATCAGGGAAGTTATAATGTCTTTATTGGAAAGGCATCAGGTAAAGAAAATACCATTGGCGAATACAATGTTTTCTTAGGTTATGAAGCGGGAAAAAGAAATCAAACAGACTACAATACCTTTTTAGGCTATCAAAGTGGATATCTAAATACTGTTGGCGAACAAAATGTTTTCTTAGGCTATCAAAGTGGATACAATAATGATATAGGTCACTGGAATGTGTTTATTGGAAACGAAAGTGGATACAGTAATACAGAAGGACAGAGAAATGTATTTATTGGAAACTCATCTGGTAAATCAAATCTTAACGGAAACGCAAATCTATTTATTGGTCCTGAATGTGGATTTTCCAACGAAAGCGGAGCATCAAATATATTTATGGGTACTAGTGCTGGTTATGATAATTTTAATGGTTCCGGAAATGTTTTCTTAGGTGTAAGTTCAGGAAATAAAAATATATCCGGAAACAGTAATGTTTTTATCGGTAATACAACAGGAGAACAAAATACTGAAGGTCACGAAAACGTTTATTTAGGTACCAATGCAGGATTAAATGCTGAAGGTAGTTTTAATGTAATAATGGGTAGTTCGGCTGGATCAGGTGTTTATGAAGGAGATAATTCCGGTAATTATAATGTAATGATCGGCCGACAAGCAGGATATTATAATACTAACGGGTCTTTCAATATTTATATTGGTAATGGTGCTGGGCCTCCTTCGGGAAGTACAGGTAGCAATAATATTTTTATTGGTGATTACGCTGGTAATTATGAATCCGGAAGTGAAAGATTGTGTATTGGTGAAGGAGAGTTCCCATTAATCTATGGCGAATTTGACAATAACATGATAAAAATTAACGGAACATTAGATCTTTCATCTGAACCTGTAAAACCTAAAATCTATAAACAAACTTCAGAACCTGATATTCCGACTAACTCACAAGCTTTTTGGGTGGATACTGATGACGGAGACAGGTATTATCTAATATTAGATGTAGATGATGTTCAGAAAAAAATGGAATTATTGTAAATATTATTCAATAGAATATTATCCTGTTGCAATGCAAGTAGTATTTTTTGTAATTATTAAATAACAAATCATTAACATTATGAAAAGAGCTTTATTTCTTTCAGTTGGAATAATATGGTCGTTATTATTATTCTCGCAAACGCCTAATTTTTTTAATTATCAATCGGTTGTACGTAATTCAGAAGGAGAATTACTTACCAACACAAATATAAATTTTCAATTAGCTATTTTAGAAGGTTCTCCAACCGGACCAGTTGCTTTTACAGAAACACAACTGGTAAAATCAAATTCATTTGGTGTATGTATTATAAAGGTAGGCGAAGGCGATGATGTTACTGGCAGTTTGCTTGATATCGACTGGGGTAGCAATAAATATTTTTTAAATATTGCAGTTGATATAACAGGCTCGACCAGTTTTACTGATATTGGAACGGTTGAGCTAATATCTGTACCATATTCATTTTATTCGCAAAATGCCACCAATGCTACGAACGCTGTAAATGCTGAATTAGCTTTATATGCTGATCATTCAGATACATCTGAAGTTGCAAAAAGATTGGATGAAGATGTTCTGTATTTTACTAATACAGACACTTTATTCGCAGTAAAGGACAGAAACGGGAGAATTGTATTTGCAGTTTTTCCTGATGGAGCAAAAGTTTATGTAAACGATGGAGTGAAAGGTAATATTGGAGGTTTTGCGGTAACAGGCCGAAACCCTGGCAAAGCAGTACTCGAAGAAGAATATTTGCGAGTAACGCCTGATAGTACGCGCGTGTGGGTGAATGAATCATTAAAAGGTAATATTGGTGGTTTTGCAGTAACAGGTCGTAATCCTGATAAAGGAATGTCTGGCGACTATTTAGTAGTTACCAGCGACAGTACGCGCATTTATATTAATGACACCACCGCAAGTAAAGGTAGAATCGGTGGTTTTGCTGTAACCGGCCGTAATCCTGAAAAAGGGCCGCATGATGACTACTTAAGGGTAACACGAGACAGCACCCGGGTATATGTAACAGAAAGCAGTAAAAAAGGTAATATAGGTGGTTTTGCGGTAACAGGGCGTAATCCTGGCAAAGGCAGTGAATCTACGTTTATGGATATTACAAGAAATAATTATTTCATTGGACATTTAAGTGGTCAAAAAAATGTGAATGGTTTATATAATTCATTTTTAGGTTTCGAAAGTGGATATAATAATTCATATGGAAGCAATAATTCATTTATTGGTTATAGAACTGGTTATAATAATATTGCTGGTAATAATAATACATTTTTAGGAGATTCAAGTGGTTTTGGTAATACTGATGGTTCGGGAAATCTATTTGTAGGTAAAAATTCTGGTATTTTAAATACTAGTGGAGATTATAATTCATTTATCGGATATAAAAGTGGAAGTTCAAATACATCAGGTATAAATAACTCTTTTTTAGGAAGTTTTGCAGGATATAAAAATACTATAGGTAATTATAATACCTTTATTGGTGATTCTACTGGTTATTATAATCAGTCAGGATCTTCAAATACATTTGTTGGAACAAAATCAGGACTAAATAATTCAACAGGTAGTCATAATGTTTTTATTGGAGAAAAAACAGGTTACTCTAATTATAATGGAAGGCATAATGTTTTTATAGGTTTCGAAACAGGAACAGACAATACTTCAGGGAATTATAATGTATTCCTTGGATACCAGGCAGGATATAAGAATAAAATGGGCGGCGATAATGTTTTTATTGGAGAACAAGCAGGTTTTAGCAACTATAGTGGTAGTCAAAATTTATTTATTGGTGAGGTTAGTGGTTATAAAAATACTTCAGGATATTACAATGTATTTCTTGGTCATTATTCTGGATACTATAATGAAACCGGAAAAGAAAATACTTTTGTTGGGAATCAATCTGGTAATGAGACAATAGGAAGTTATAATACTTTTATTGGACATCAAACTGGTCAAGCTAGTTGGGAATGCGATTCTAGTACATTTATAGGTACACAAGCTGGGTGTCAATCAGAATCATGTAATAGTGTTTTTATTGGATTTAGAGCAGGATATCTGGATGATAATCATAAAAGGTTATATATAGCCAATAAATGGAAATCAGTTGGTGATGCGCTTATTTATGGTGAATTTGATAATGAAATTGTAGTTATAAATGATAAGTTGGGGGTTGGAAGAATTCCCGTAACAAATCAGTTAGAAGTAGAAGGAACTGCATCTAAAACCGATGCAGGAGATTGGTTAGCAAATTCCGACAAAAGGATTAAAACTGATATACATGATATTGAAAACTCTTTTGAAATAATATTAAAATTACATCCGGTTAAATTTAAATATACTGATAATTGGAAAACAAAACATCCCTCTATTAAAAATAAATACTATTATAACTTTATTGCACAGGAATATCAAAATGTATTTCCAGAATCAGTTCAGGGCAGTGGGGAATATTTGGAAGGCGACCCAGATGAGATACTTCAAATAGATACTTATAATGCTCAAATAACAGCCATTAAAGCAGTTCAGGATTTAATCAAAGAAAATAGAGTACAACAACTAATGATTGAAGATCAAGATAAAAGAATCCTAAAGATGGAAAAAGAAAACCAGGAACTAAAAGAAAAACTGAATGAAATTATTGGATTGCTTAAAAATGAATAAATTTAATTTTTCTAAACAATAATTGATTTATCAAAAACTGTTTGGCTCAGTTGTGAACTAAGCCACATTTTTGTAATTTACATGGTTAATACCTAAATCTTTGTGCTATGAAAAAAATGTTGCTTCTAACAGTTGGAATAATATGGTCTTTATTATTATTCTCGCAATCACCCAATTACTTTAATTATCAATCTGTTGTACGTAATGCAGAAGGAGAATTAGTAACAAATCAGAATGTCAATTTTCGATTTATAATACACGAAGGTTCTCCGACAGGAACTACGGTATTTTCTGAAACACAATTGATAAAATCTAATGCTTTTGGTGTATGTACCATGCATGTTGGTCAGGGCGATGATGCAACAGCTAATCTGTTTGATCTGGATTGGGGAAATAATACCTTTTATTTGAGTATTGGAGTTGATATAACAGGTGCTACATCATTTACAGATATCGGAACAGTTGAGCTTTTAACAGTTCCTTATTCTTTTTATTCAGATAAATCTGCTTATTCGTCCACTGCAGATCTTGCTATATTTTCAAATAAATCAGATACTGCAGAAGTGGCAAAAAAACTGGACGAAGATGTTTTGTATTTTACCAATACAGATACCTTGTTTGCGGTAAAAGACAGGGATGGAAATATTGTATTTGCAGTCTTTCCCGATGGTGCAAAAGTTTTTGTAAATGAAAGTGTAAAAGGAAATGTAGGAGGCTTTGCAGTAACAGGCCGAAATCCTGGTAAAGGAATGTCAGGTGATTATCTGGTAGTAACCAGCGATAGCGCCCGTATTTATATCAATGATATTGAAGCTGATAAGGGAAACGTGGGAGGATTTGCGGTAACAGGACGTAATCCGGGCAAAGGCCCTTTTGATGATTATTTAAGAGTAACAAGAGACAGTACAAGGGTATTTGTGACTGAAAGTGATATAAAGGGAAATGTGGGAGGATTTGCAGTAACAGGCCGTAATCCGGGTAAAGGAGATATTACTACAGATTATTTTAATATTTCCGGTAATACAAATGTTGAAGTTGTAAATAGTGAAGCACGAATACTTTGGTATCCGCTAAAAGAAGCATTTTTAGTAGGCAGGGTTTTAGTTGAATCTCCTGATAGTGTTGGTATAAATTCTGTGGCAACTGGATTTGAATCCAAAGCTATTGGTAATTATTCACAAGCTTTGGGCCATAGTGCAAGAGCATTTGGAAATAATTCTACTGCTATTGGTGATAATGCAAATTCAATTGGGCTAAACTCATATGCTTTTGGCGAAAATGCACATGCAGTTGCCGAAGGTTCTTATTCTATTGGAACGGACTCAAAAGCAACCGGATTAAAAAGTTTTTCTTTAGGAAGTAGTGGTAAAGATAATCTTGGTACTGATGTTGGTGCTCCAATAGCTTCAGGCGATTATTCATATGCATTTGGTCTTGGATGTTCATCAGGTGGTTTTAGTTCCTTTGCACTAGGTATACAGGCCAAAGCCATGGGTGATTATTCTTTTTCTTTTGGTAAATCTACACAAGCATTAGGTTCAAGTACCGTTGCAATTGGTGATGCATCAGTAGCTTATGATTGGTATTCAGTAGCAATTGGTGAAGGTGCTACTGCGGGGGGGGAAGGAGCATTTGCATTAGGACAGTCAACAACTACAAATGCAGACCATTCATATTGTTTAGCAACTGCAAGTACTACCGATGGATATTATTCCGCTGCAATAGGTTCTTATTTATCTACGAAGTCATCTTATGAAGTAGTTGTTGGTTCATATAACGATGCATCGGTTTTTCCAGGAGATGGTTCATGGAATACAGCAGATCCGATTTTTGTTGTGGGAAACGGAAGATTTATTTTCCCTTCGACTACTGTAAGAAACAATGCATTTGTTGTATTAAAAAGCGGTAATGTTGGAATCAATACAAATACTCCTGATAAATTTCTTACCGTAAATGGAGATGCCCGCATTACAGGAGATTTATATTACGGAACAGGAACCGGGATATATACAAAACCAGATTATGTTTTTTCTGAAGATTATAAAAAGGCTTATGATGTGCATTATATCGAGAATTTTATTAAAAAGAATGGGCATTTGCCTTGGGTAACAAAAGCAAGTAATGAAAAAGGTGGGGTAAATATAACACGCATGGTCTTTGAAACTTTGGAAACAGTTGAAAATCAACAATTGCAGATAATTGAATTGAAAAAGGAAAATGATAGGTTAAATGCTAAAAAACAACAAGCAGAGATAGATCAATTAAAACAAGAGAACGCTGAACTAAAACAACAATTGAATGAAATTTTGGACTTGCTACAAAAAGAATAGTCGCTAATGAATAAAAATCAGGCGTTTGTCAAAAGCTGTTTGCTAAAATTTTTATAGCAAACAGTTTTTTTGTATTTTACATCATCAACACGAAAACCTTACTATTATGAAAAGACTTTTACTTCTTTCAATTGGAATAATATTTTCTTTTATATTATTCGCACAAACCCCAAATAGTTTTAACTATCAGACAGTTATAAAAAATTCAGAAGGGGAGTATGTTGTTAATCAGAACATAAATTTCAGGTTTTATATACTCATAAGTTCACCAAGTGGAACTATAGTGTATTCAGAAACCCAAATAGCCAAATCAAATGATTATGGTGTTTGCAATTTAAAAGTTGGGGAAGGATCGGATGCCAGTGGAATCCTGGGAGATATAGACTGGGGAAGTAATAGCTATTACTTGAATGTAGCAGTGGATATTACGGGTGGTATGTCATTTGTTGATGTCGGAACTGTCGAGTTGGTATCAGTACCTTATGCTATGTTCGCTCAGGATGTTGCAAATAATGATGATGCAGACCCTGATCCTGAAAATGAGATTCAGGATTTACATCTTGAAAGCAATATTCTAACAATTACAAACAATGCTTCTGCAACAGAAATAAATTTATCACAATATGTTGGATCAAACACAGACGAACAAGTGTTAAATTTTGATGGAACAAACTTAAGTATTTCAGGAGGGAATGCAGTTAATATTAGCTCATTGCAGGATGATGCCGACCCCGATCCAATGAATGAGTTGCAAACCTTAACGCTTTCCAATGATTCAATTTACATTTCAAATGGTAATTCAGTAAAGTTACCTGCAGATGAAGTAGATGATGCCGATAATGATCCATTGAATGAAATACAAACCTTAAGCTTATCTAATGATACCATTTATATTACGGATGGTAATTCAATAAAACTTCCTTTAGATGGTGTTGATGACGCCGATAATGATCCATTGAATGAGTTACAAACCTTAACACTTTCTAATGATACCATTTACATTTCAGATGGTAATTCAATCAAACTGCCAACTGATGAAGTAGATGATGCTGATAATAATCCATTAAATGAGTTGCAAATTTTGACACTTTCCAATGATACAATTTATATTTCAGATGGTAATTCAATAAAACTGCCGGCAGATGGTGTTGATGATGCCGATAATAATCCACTGAACGAGTTGCAAAATTTAACATTAACAGGAGACACATTAAAATTAAGTGATGGAAACCAGGTTGTTTTTCCTTATGATAGCAGTTATTGGGTGAAAAGTGGAACTGATGTGTATTATAATACTGGAAAAGTTGGAATTGGAACATCTACGCCACGAAGCAAGCTGGAAGTAAAAGCAGATGCATCAGTAGACACTTTATTTTCTGTAAAGGATAAAGATGGTAATATTGTTTTTGCAGTTTTTCCGGATGGAGCTAAAGTGTTTGTAAATGAAGGAGTAAAGGGAAATATTGGTGGATTTGCAGTAACGGGAAGAAACCCGGGTAAGGCAATTCCTGAAGAAGAATATTTGCGAGTAACACCTGATAGTACGCGTGTATGGATAAATGAGTCATTAAAGGGCAATGTAGGTGGCTTTGCGGTAACAGGTCGTAATCCAGATAAAGGTTTGGCTGGAGATTATTTTGTAATAAACAGTGATAGTGCAAGGATTTATATCAATGATACAACAACATCAAAAGGAAATGCAGGTGGGTTTGCAGTCACAGGTCGTAATCCGGAAAAGGGTCCTTTTGATGATTATTTGAGAGTAAGCAGAGACAGCACAAGGGTATATGTAACTGAAAGTACTAAAAAAGGTGAGATTGGTGGTTTTGCTGTAACAGGACGTAACCCTGGTAAAGGAGATATTACTGCTGATTATTTTAATGTTTCAGGAAATTCAAGTGCAGAGGTTATTAATAATGAGTCCAGGGTAATGTGGTATCCTAAAAAAGCCGCATTATTAGCCGGACAAGTTCATGTCGGTTCTGCAGATAGTGTAGGTGAAAATTCTGTTGCAATGGGGTATAGATCGATTTCAAAGGGAGATTATTCTCAGGCTATGGGTTATAAATCACAAGCATTGGCTGTAAATTCAACAGCTATAGGTAAAAATGCGGTGGCTAAAATGCCTAATTCTTTTGCTTTAGGTGATTCAGCGATAGCAACAGGCATAGGATCTTTTGCTTTGGGTTCTGTAGGAAGAAGTGTTGGTGGCATTTCAACAGGTAAACCAACAACAGCATCAGGCAGGCATAGTGTTTCAATAGGAATGGGTGCTGTAACTAGTGCAATTGGAGCCATTGCATTAGGAAATGAAGCCGTTGCTGAAGGGAAATTTTCCAATGCTTATGGTTTTCAAACTTATGCAAATGGGGATTTCTCAACAGCATTTGGATATCAGGCAATTGCTGACAGTAATTTTACTGTTGCTGGTGGTTATCAGGCTAATGCAGAAGGTAATTATTCAGTTGCCTTAGGTTATAATTCAGCTACATCTGGTGAAGGAGCAACATCTATGGGTTATAGTTCTGATGCCGGCGGAGACTATTCTCAAGCTTTTGGTTATGAAACTTCATCAGTGGGAGATTATTCTCAAGCAATAGGCTATCAGACTGTTTCAGAAGGAGATTATTCTCAAGCTTTAGGTAAAAATGCACAGGCTTTAGGTAGTAATTCAACAGCAATAGGTAATTATGCTAAAGCATCAGCAGAGAGCGCATTTGCAATGGGTGACTCTGCAATTGCAAGAGGAAAAGGATCATACGCTTTTGGTAGAACCGGTATTGATACCATATCCGGAACACCAAATAGTTTTCAGACAATAGCGAATGGAGATTATTCTTTTGCACTTGGATTTGGTGCTTATGCCGATAAATTAGGATCGTATTCAATAGGTGTAAACTCAGAGGCTAACGGTCAATACTCATTTGCAATAGGAGCAGGAAATAAATCGAATGCCAGAGGAGCATATACATTAGGTAATTTATGTTTTGCTGAAGGGCAGGGTTCATTTGCGATTGGTTATAAGGATACTGCTTCTGCAATAAATTCATATGCTATTGGAATGTTCAATAAAGCTTCTGCTGCTGGGGCATTTGCTATGGGATTTTATAATCAAGCAGATACAATAGGAGCATTTGCCATAGGAAATGGAAATATTGCAAATGGTAGTAGTTCTCTGGCAATGGGATTTTTAACTAAAACATTGGGTCAGTATGCTACAAGTTTTGGTAATTCAACAGAAGCCAGTGGCGGTTCTTCAACAGCATTTGGATATTTGTCAGTAGCTAGTGGATTAAGATCTGTTGCTGGTGGAAGTGATGTTGAAGCTAGTGGAGATTATTCAACTGCATTTGGAAGTAGTACTATCGCAAGTGGAGATTTTTCAACTGCATTAGGCAATAATACTACAGCAAGTGGAGGATCATCAATATCAATGGGATGGAATACCAGTGCTGAGGGGCTAAGGGCATTGGCTGGAGGAAGGGGGACAACAGCTTCAGGAGAAAACTCAATAGCATTTGGTTACCAATCAGTAGCTAGTGGTTTAGCGTCTGTTGCATTAGGTAATGTAGCACGAGCTACCAATGATTTTGCTACAGCTTTTGGTGCTTCAACAACAGCTTCTGGTCATACATCAACAGCTATGGGAAATCTTATTACCGTTTCAGGGTATAGTTCTTTTGGTATAGGATTAGATGCTACCACTTATGCCGTTTCTCAAGATAACACAATGGCAATTATGGGTGGATATGTTGGTATTAATGCAGAAGACCCAAAAGTTGCTCTTGATGTTAAAGGTGGTATAGCTGTGCGGCAATCAACACCTTCATCAACAACAGGTAATACATATAACTGGGACATTGGAGAAGGTTCATATTTCAGAATTTCATCAACTACTGCCGATCTTATTGGAGGCATTACAAATGGTTACGATGGTAGAATAATCATTCTTACAAATGTAGGTTTATATAATATGACATTTTTATATGATTATGCTACTACCAGTGCTGAAAATAGATTCTTATTAAGTACAGGAACAAGCATTGTAGTGGGTCCAAATCAAACTATAACTTTAATTTATGATGCAATTAGTCAGCGTTGGAGAGATATTGCATTAAGATAAATTTTGAATATAAAAAATAAATTTAAAAAGCTGTTTGGTTCAGTTGCGAACTAAACAGCTTTTTTGTAATTTACTGGAACATCACCAAAAACTATGCGTTATGAAAAAAATGTTGCTATTTACAGTTGGAATAATATTTTCGTTAATATCATTCTCTCAAGCTCCCAATGGTTTTAATTATCAGTCTGTTATAAGAAATGCAGAAGGTGAGTTAGTTGTTAATCAGAATATCAATTTTAGGTTTTACATACTCGAAGGTTCGGTAAGTGGAACTAATGTTTATTCAGAAAGCCAAGTCGTAAAATCAAATAATTATGGTGTTTGTACTGTAAAGGTTGGAGAAGGAGCAGATGCTAGTGGTAGTCTAGCAGATATTAATTGGGGAAACAATAGTTATTTTTTAAATGTATCTGTTGATATAAATGGGGCTACTTCTTTCGTCGATATTGGGAGCGTTCAGCTTGTATCGGTTCCTTATGCCCTGTTCGCCCTGGATGTGGCAAATAAAGATGATGCTGACCCCGACCCGGAAAATGAAATTCAGGATTTACATCTTGAAAGCAATATTCTAACAATTACAAACAATGCTTCTGCAACAGAAATAAATTTATCACAATATGTTGGATCAAATACGGATGAACAAACATTAAGTTTAGATGGAACAACTTTAAGTATTACAGGAGGTAACAATATAGATGTCAGTTCTTTGGTTAATGATGGAGACTATAATCCATCGAACGAGTTACAAACATTAACACTTTCCAATGATACAATTTATATTTCGGATGGAAATTCCATCAAACTGCCGATTGATAATGTTGATGATGGAGATAATAATCCATTGAACGAAATACAAAACTTAACATTAACCGGAGATACATTAAAAATTAGTGATGGAACAGGGGTAGTTTTTTCATATGATTCAAGTAGTTGGAGTGTAGATGGTTCAGATATTTTTTATGATAAAGGCAAAGTAGGTATTGGAACAACAAATCCTAAAAGTAAACTGGAAGTAAAAGCAGATGCATCTTTTACAGCAGAAGATACCTTATTTGCTGTAAAAGACAAGGATGGTAATATTGTATTTGCAGTCTTTCCTGATGGTGCTAAAGTGTTTGTCAACGAAGGAGTAAAGGGAAATATTGGTGGATTTGCAGTAACGGGAAGAAACCCGGGTAAGGCAGTTCCTGAAGAAGAATATTTGCGAGTAACACCTGATAGTACGCGTGTATGGGTAAATGAGTCATTAAAGGGCAATGTAGGTGGCTTTGCGGTAACAGGCCGCAATCCTGAAAAAGGAATGTCAGGAGATTATTTTGTTGTAACCAGCGACAGTGCGCGAATTTATATTAATGATACAACAACATCCAAGGGAAATATCGGTGGTTTTGCAGTTACAGGACGTAATCCTGGCAAAGGTGCTTTTGATGATTATTTAAGAGTTACAAGGGACAGTACCAGGGTATATGTAACCGAAAGCAATACAAAGGGAAATATAGGAGGATTTGCCGTTACAGGACGTAATCCTGGCAAAGGTGATATTACTGCCGATTATTTTAATATATCCGGTAATTCGAGCGTAGAAACTGTAAATAGTGAAGCACGGATACTTTGGTATCCTTTAAAAGAAGCTTTTCTAGTTGGTAGGGTACTGGTTGAATCTTCTGATAGTGTGGGTTTAAATTCTGTTGCAACAGGTAATGAATCTAAAGCAATTGGGAATTACTCTCAGGCTTTAGGAAACTATGCAAGAGCATTTGGAAGCAATTCAACAGCCATTGGCGATAATGCAAATTCAATTGGTATTAACTCTTATGCTTTTGGTAATTACGCACAAGCAATAGGATCAAGTTCTTTTTCATTTGGTGATAATGCTAAATCTATAGGTAGCGGAGCATATTCTTTTGGTTCTGTTGGTCGTGATACATTAGGAAATGCAACTAGTTTTCCAACAAAAGCGTTAGGAGATTATTCCTTTGCCATTGGTAATGGGGTTATTTCCAATTCAATGGGCTCTGTAACTATTGGAAATAATTCAGAAGCTAACGGAAAGTATTCAATTGCAATGGGATATGACAATTTAGCTGATTCATCTTTTTCAATAGTAATTGGTAGAGAAAGCACAACCCAAGGATATGGAGCTATAAGCTTAGGATTTCGATGTGAGTCTAGTGGAGCTTTTTCTTTAGCAACAGGAAGAGGATCTGTTGCTTCAGGAGATTATTCATCATCGTTTGGAGATTATTCAAGAGCTTATGGTGTATTTAGTTTTGCTGCCGGAGATAGATCTGTAGCGAATGGTTATCACTCGATTGCAATGGGTAATCATTGTGAAGCAAGCAATGGTTCAATTGCTATGGGAAATGAAGCAATTGCTGATAATGGAAGTGTTTCTTTAGGTTCCTTTACAAATGCATCAGGGCTTGCTTGTGTAGCTATGGGTATGAGTACAATCTCTTCAGGATCAAGATCATTTGCAATGGGTGATAGAGCTGAATCTTCCGGAACTAATACTGTAGCTTTTGGTTATAATACCCTTGCAAGCGGTGCGTATTCATTTGCTGCTGGATCTAATTCGCGTGCTACACAAATGGGTTCAGTTGCAATGGGGGGTGATTGTGAAGCAAACGGTGCTTATTCGATAGCCTTAGGAAGTGGAAGTATTGCTGGAAATACGAACACAATAGCTATAGGTTCAAGCAATAGTTCAACAGGAAATGGTAGTATGTCAATGGGTTCAAGTAATACTTCGAATGGAGACAATGCTTTTGTTGCTGGCTTTTTGAGTGAAGCTCTTGGATCCGGATCTATTTCCCTTGGTGTTTTTAACCATTCAAATCAGGAAAATTCCGTAACTATTGGGAGCAGCAACACATCAGATGCCCAATATGCAGTAGCAATAGGAAATGGAAATAGTTCAAGTGGGACTGCTTCTTTTGCTCTCGGATTAAATACAGAAGCCATAGGCGATTATTCAACTACTTTAGGTTCATCAACAACTGCCAATGGTAACGCTTCTGTAGCTACTGGTTACATGAGTACTACAACTGGTAATTATTCATTAGCATCAGGATATTATTGTTCTGCCGGTGAATATTCAGTGGCAATGGGACATACTTCTAAAGCGAATGTATACAATTCAGTTGCTTTAGGTAGGTATGCCAATGCTAATTCACATTATTCAACTGCTATTGGCACAGATGTAAAAGCAGATGCTCAATATGCAACAGCTATGGGACAATATACACTTGCCAAAGCTGCTAATTCTTTTGTAATAGGTAGATTTAACGATACAACAGCAATTTCAGCCACAGATTGGGAGAATGATGATCCACTATTTGTTGTTGGTAATGGAACGAGTGATGGATCAAGACAAAACGCGATAACAGTCTTAAAAAATGGTAATGTAGGTATAGGGCTTGTAAGTCCGGATTATAAGCTTCAGATAGATGGAGCAATCATGTTATCTGATATTTCAGCACCTACAGCAGTTTCCGGATATTCAGGGATATACTCTAATGGTGGTGTTTTATATGCAATTGATGATCTGGGAAACTCGAGTGTAATATCTCCACATAATTTCAGTTTAACAGAAAAATCAGAACCAATGGCATGGTCTTTCTATAGCGAGAACAAAAATTTAGGTTACAAGATTAACGTAGATATGTTAAAAGCCATTCGGACTATTGAGAAAATTTCAGGTGAGAAACTAGTCTATCTGCAGGATTTGGAAACAAATGAGATGCAAAATCAGAAAAAATCAGAATCACTAATCGAATTAATTGAACTACAAAATCAGGAAATTGAAGGATTAAAAAATAAATTATCAGAAATTGATCAGTTAAAATTAGAAAATCAGGAACTTAAAGAAAAACTTAATGAAATTCTTGTTTTGCTTAATAAAAAATAACTTAAAATTTTTCTAAACTATAAATCATTAATCAAAAGCTGTTTGGTTCAGTTGCGAACTAAGCAGCTTTTTTGTAATTTACTGGAACATCACCAAAAACTTTATGCCATGAAAAAATTGTTGCTTCTAACAGTTGGAATAATATATTCCTTAATATTATTCTCCCAAACTCCCAATAGTTTTAATTACCAGTCGGTTATGAGAAATTCAGATGGTGAGTTAGTTGTTAACCAGAATATTAATTTTAGATTTTTTATACTCGAAGGTTCGGCAAGTGGAATCATTGTGTATTCAGAATCACAAATAGTGAAATCAAATAATTATGGTGTTTGTACTGTAAAAGTAGGAGAAGGATCAGATGCCAGTGGAAGTTTAAGCGACTTAAACTGGGGAAGTAATACTTATTATTTGAATGTTGCTGTTGATATTAATGGAACAACAACATTTGTTGATGTTGGAACCGTTGAGCTGGTATCGGTGCCATATGCCATGTATGCCCGGGATGTAGCAAATAAAGATGATGCTGACCCCGATCCGGAAAATGAGATTCAGGACTTGCATTTAGAGAGTAATATTTTAACAATTACAAACAATGCATCTGCAACAGAAATAAATTTATCACAATATGTTGGATCAAATACGGATGAACAAACATTAAGTTTAGATGGAACAACTTTAAGTATTACAGGAGGTAACAATATAGATGTCAGTTCTTTGGTTAATGATGGAGACTATAATCCATCAAACGAGTTACAAACATTAACACTTTCCAATGATACCATTTATATTTCAGATGGTAATTATGTACAACTACCAGAAGATGTATTTGATGATGCAGATAATGATCCATTGAATGAGCTTCAGACATTGACTCTTTCCAATGATACCATTTACATTTCAGATGGAAATTCAATAAAATTACCTGCAGATAATGTTGATGATGCAGATAATGATGCAATGAATGAATTTCAGAATTTAACATTGTCAAATGACACAGTTTATATATCTGATGGTAACTGGATTAAACTTCCGGCGGATGTAGTAGATGATGCGGATAGTGATCCGGCAAACGAGCTTCAAACATTAACACTTTCCAATGATACAATTTACATTTCAGAAGGTAATTCAATAAAACTGCCACTAGATGAAGTAGATGATGCCGATAATAATCCATTGAATGAGTTACAGAACTTAACATTTATTGGCGATACTTTGAAAATAAGTGATGGCAATCAGGTTGTTTTTCCATATGACAGTAGTTATTGGGTAAAAAGCGGATCAGATATTTATTACAATACGGGAAAAGTTGGAGTAGGAACATCTACACCAAGAAGTAAGCTCGAAGTAAAAGCAGATGCATCAGTAGACACTTTATTTTCTGTAAAGGATAAAGATGGAAACATTGTTTTTGCAGTTTTTCCTGATGGTGCAAAAGTGTATGTAAATGAAGGTGTTAAAGGTAATGTTGGTGGATTCGCTGTAACAGGTCGTAATCCTGCCAAGGCTGTAGCTGAAGAAGAATATCTACGTGTTACTCCGGATAGTACACGGGTGTGGGTAAACGATGAATTAAAAGGTAGTGTAGGAGGTTTTGCCGTAACAGGTCGTAATCCTGGGAAAGGAATGACTGGAGATTATTTTCTAGTGACAAGCGATAGCGCAAGAATTTATATTGATGATACAACTACTACAAAAGGAAGTATTGGTGGATTTGCAGTAACAGGTCGTAATCCGGCAAAAGGTCCAAGCGATGATTATTTAAGAGTGACAAGAGATAGTACAAGAGTTTATGTGAATGAAAGTGCTAAAGGTAATGTGGGTGGATTTGCAGTTACCGGAAGAAATCCAGGTAAATCAACTACATCTACATTTATGGATATTACGTATGATAATTATTTTATTGGGCATGAAAGTGGTCAGAAAACAACATCAGGTGTATATAATGCATTCCTTGGTTATAATGCAGGATTTTCAAATACCGAAGGCTCAAAGAATACTCTTCTTGGCTATAAAGCAGGTTTTAGTATAACAACAGGACAAGATAATGTGTTATTAGGTTATCAAGCGGGTTATAATCTTACAACAGCAGGAAATAACATTAGTATTGGTAGTGATGCCGGTTTTAGAAATGCTGTAAACAGTGATAATATCTTCTTAGGAAGAGAAGCCGGATATAATCATATTGGTACAGGTGTTGCAAACGAAGCGAATAATAATATTTATATGGGATTTCAGGCTGGTTTTGGTGATGCTGCAGGAGAACGTGGAGTGAGTAATGTTTTTATAGGTAATCAATCAGGTTTCGCAAACACTTCAGGTTTATATAATGTATTTTTAGGAAGTAATTCAGGTTATGGAAACACAACAGGAGCAAATAATGTCATATTAGGTAATGATGCAGGAGTTATGCAAACATCTGGATTAAACAATGTTTTCTTAGGGAACAATTCAGGTTTTTCAAATGGAGATGGACAAGCTAATGTTTTTATAGGTAATGGAGCTGGATTTAGCTTGAATTCTCATGATTATAATGTTATGATAGGTGCAGGAGCAGGTAGCGAGGCTGATGGTGGCGATAATAATGTTTTTATTGGATTGGAAGCCGGACGTTTTCATGTTGATGGTGAAAGTAATGTGATTCTTGGTAATAAGGCTGGTTTAGGAGATCCATCGTTTTCAGGAATTATTGCAAATAGAAATGTATTAATTGGAACAGAAGCAGGAAGAAATATTAATGACGCAATTGATAATGTATTTATAGGTCATAAAGCAGGCGAAGGAGTTTTAGGAGATGGTGGTGTAACTGGAGATTTTAATGTAATGATAGGCGAAAGGGCAGGTTTAAATATTGGTACAGGCTCTAAAAATGTGTTTCTTGGAAATCAGGCAGGTAGCTCTACAACTACAGGTGAAGGAAATATTTTTGTAGGATTTCAGTGCGGATTTCTTAATACAACTGGTTCATATAATTCATTTTTTGGTTATGAAGCAGGTAGAGAAAATACCACAGGTGCAAATAATATGTTTATTGGTTACCAGACTGGAATACTTAATGATGTGGGATCAAATAACATGTTTATTGGAACTTCTGCGGGATCTAGTAATACAAGTGGTAATAGTAACTTATTTATTGGTGACCAGGCGGGACAAAGTAATACTACCGGTGCATATAATATGTATATTGGTTCCTTAGCAGGTAAGAATGCAGAAGATGCAACTTATAACATGGCGATTGGTGGTGGAGCAGGATTTAGTTTAACTTCCGGATCACATAATTTACTAATTGGTCAGGGAGTAGGAAATAAACTTACAACTGGTTCCAGAAACATTTATATTGGATATTTAGCTGGTTCAGGAAATTCAAATAATAAAACTACAAATTCAAATGTGTATGTTGGATATAATGCCGCTTATTTTACAAAGGGTAGTTATAATACTTACCTTGGAAGTGGTGCAGGTAGTGGGTCTAATTTTAGTGCAGATACAACGGGTAGTTATAATACTTTCATTGGTTCCGGTGCAGGTTATGACGTAAGAGGAGATAAAAATACAACTTTAGGTTATCATGCTGGGAGAGGTGCTTTGGGTAGTAATAACATTTATATTGGTTATGATGTAATTGGGCATGGTACAGAAAACAATAAGTTGTATATAGATGTTAGCAGCACAACATCTCCATTAATTTATGGTGATTTTGGAACAAATTTATTAAGAATAAACGGCTCATTGAATATTAACAATGCCTATACATTCCCTACATTTGATGGATCTGCAAATTATGTGCTGAAAACAAATGGTTCTGGAACTGTATCCTGGGTTGATGTAAACACTCTTAGTCATTCTGCAGCACAAGATCTGGATTTAAATACATACAATATAATTGATGTTGGAAGTATTGGTGTTGGAACTGGAGCAACATTACCAGAAGAATTACTTGAATTAGCAGCGAGTAGTTCACATTCTCCTGGTATATTGTTTAGAAGGGGAACAGTAACTGATGAATTTTCTGATTGGAAAATAGAAAATATTGGTGGTTACCTTAGAACTTATTACAGGGTGAATAGTACAACCTGGAATCACACTACAACAATTGATCCCAATTCAGGAAATTTTGGTATTGGAACAACCACGCCAGGAGCTGTATTAAGTGTAGAAGGATCTGATAATGGAACAGTTTATTATACAGATGGATTAATAAATGCAAACAACAGCAGTACAACAGGTGGAATTGGTATTGTGGGTAAAGTGAATACAAATAATTCAACTGGTACAGGCGATCGAATTGGCGTTTCAGGTGTTGCATGGTATGGACAATCTGTAAATTATGGTTTATATGGATATGGCTTTGGTGGCA